>DAITMI010000048.1:13725-20817 GCA_036835225.1 Rhodoferax sp.
ACTTGCGCATGTAGGCCTCTTCGTCGTTCTGGAACTCGGCGCGGTTTTCGGCCGAGTTGAACGAAAAACACATCTTGTTGAGCGCGTAGCCTTTTTGGGCCTGCTCGCCATCGAAGGGCGTGGTGCCCGGGATCTTCGGCATGGGGTTGGTGGAAGCCACGGTTTCTCTCCTGTTATTGACCATCGTCAAGCGGGAGTATTACGCGTCCATTGCCAAAGATAAACACATGAATCATGATGCAATACATGAGCAAATTAGATTATTCGAACCTCAATGGCCGCCTGTTGCAACTGCTGCTGGCGGTGCTGGAGGCCGGCTCTGTCACTGGCGCGGCGCAGCGCCTGGGGGTCACCCAGTCCGCCGTCAGCCACCTGCTGGAAAAACTGCGCGCCATCACCGGCGACCCGCTGTTCGTCAAGGCCGGCCGCGGCATCGTGGCCACGGCGCGGGCGGAAGCGCTGGCGGTGCAGGCGCGCGAACTGTTGTCTTCCATGGAGCGCTTCTGCCTGTCGGGCGAGTTCGAGCCGGCGCGCTGGCAGACCACCTTTACCGTAGCGGCCAACGATTTCCAGCGCGATGTACTGCTGCCACCCCTGATGGCACGCCTGCGTGCCCAGGCGCCCGGCGTGTCGCTGCGCGTCATTCCCTCGGACATTCCCAGCCTGGAGATGCTGCGCCACGAACACTGCCAGCTCGTCATCAGCCCGCGCCCACCCGAAGGGACCGACATCCTGCAAAAGCGGCTATTTGAAGACGAGTACCGCGTGTTTTACGACCCCACCCAGCGCGCCGCGCCGGCGACCCGCGCCGAGTACCTGGCGGCCGGCCACGTCACCGTGCTCTATGAGCCCAGGCGCGCGCTCGATCTGGACCAGTGGCTGGCGGCACGCGGCGTGCAGCGTCGTTTCTCGGTGATGGTGCCGGGCTTTGCCGGCGTGCCGCCGTTCCTGCGCGGTAGCGACCTGCTGGCCACCGTGCCGGGGCTGCTGCAGGCCCACCTGCTGCGCGGTCTGGCGAGCGCCAAGGTGCCCGTGCCCTGCCCTACGATGCCGATGTACATGATCTGGCACATGCGCCACCAGCATGACCCAGCCCACCGCTGGCTGCGCGCCGAGCTGGAGGCGGTCGTCGCGCCGGCACTGGCCAAGGCTGAACCGACGAGTTCTTAACGCTGCAGGTACAGCGCGGCCAGGCGCGCCCGCTCCGTGGGCCCCAGACCCAGCGCCTTCTCCAGGTACTGCGGCACGCCACCATAGTCGGCCTCGACGGTGTGCAATGCGGCATCCAGAAAATCTTCCTGCACGCGCCAGAGCACGTCCAGCACTTCCTGCGGCGCCAGCGCCGGGCCGGTTATTGGCATGCGAAACAAGTCGTTGGTCAGCAGGTAGTCCTGCATCACCACGGAGCGCGGCACGCCCAGGGCCAGCAGGATCAGCGCGGCCGCAAAGCCCGTGCGGTCCTTGCCTGCCGTGCAATGAAAGACCGCGGGCGCATCGCTCTCCAGCAGATGGCCGAACAGCTCGGCAAAACGCGGCGAGTTGCCGTGCACGAAGTCGCGGTAGGTCTGCTGCATCAGCCGCACCGTGTCCTGCGCTGTCGGGTGGTAGCCGGACTGCAGCAGCTCCTTCATGCGCTGCACCACGGTGGGCTCAATCGCCAGAGAATGAGAGGCCACCCCCGGCAGCTCATACGGCACTGCGGCCCGCTCCGTCACCCCCCGGAAATCGTAGGCCCGCGACAGGCCCAGCCTGGTGAGCGTGGCCAGATCATCGGGGGTGAGCGCGGCCAGATGATCGGAGCGGAACAGCCGGCGCCAGCGCACCGTTCGTCCATCGTGCCCGACGTAGCCGCCGAGATCGCGGAAGTTGGTGGCGCCGGTCAGGTTTAGAGAGCGCGAGGGGTTTTGCATGGATTCGATGGTGCGGGAAAAAAGTTAAAACAGTGTGACGCAAACAGGGTCCTATAGTTCCAGCGCTTTCCAAGCTGGCGGCATGGTCAGGACCGACACCGCTGCACTACGCGGCAACGTCGGCCGACAAGTCCCCGGCAATCAGCCGGAACTGCTCCAGCGCGGCTTCCAGGTCGTCCACGATCTCCTGGGCAATCACGTCCGGTGGGGCTGGGCGCCTCGCCGGTGAGGTTGAACGGCGGCTTGCTGCGCTCGTCGGCCATTTTGAGGAACAGCAGGTAGGTGAGCTGCTCGACGTAATCGCCGTAGCTCATGCCATCGTCGCGCAGCACGTTGCAGTAGTTCCTGAGTTTCTGGACGATGGTGGCTGAGTTCATGGTGTTTGATTGAATAGGTCTGGCCTGTGTTCGCTGAGCCAGCGCCGGGTTGTGTTCAAAAGTGATTGGGCGTGGCTGACGCAGCTGCGCACGGCAGCGGGCTCAATCAGGTCGCCCGAGTAGTCGTTAAGGTTGCGCTTTTTGCGCAAAGAGTCCAGCACAATCCACACCTCGTTGCTCACGCCCAAGGTATGACCCAATGACTGAATCATGGTCTGGTGGTGGCCCGGTGTGGTGGTGGACGGGCGGTAGCCATTGGCCATCAGCCCGACCATGGCGCACTGGATGATGGCCTTGTAGGCGGCGTCAAAGCGGGTCTCGTCGCTTAGCCCCTCTACGCCGCTGTCAGCCAGATTGCGGCTGGCGGCAGCCAACAGGCGCTGCACCTCTTGCGCCGTGGCAGCATGCCGCTGCAGCTGACTGATCTTGAGCAGGTTTTCTAAGCTCATGGTGCCCCAACCACCCACAGCTTGGCACCACGCCAGACTTGCGCCACAAAACCATCGACATCTTGCAGCTTGCGCTCCAACTCGGCACGCGACAGAACGGTGGGGTTGATCTCGCGGCGCAGCGTAGCTTGCGCAGGAGCCAGCGCCAGCACGGCGTCGGTGAATTCCAGGTTGCCGATGACCATCAGGTCCACATCGCTGTGGGCATGCTCATCGCCACGGGCCATGGAGCCATAAACAAACGCCTGCTCGATTTGCCCCGCCAACGGAAGCAGTGCATCGCGCAGCACATCCACCAAGCCCGCAGTTTTGCGCAGCAAACCTGTCAACTCCTCATACACCGGGCACTGCTGGTTGGCGCGGTAGTACACCTGTCGCCCGGTTTCCTGCCGGATGAGCAAGCCCATGTCGGCCAAAGCGCGCAGCTCTCGATGCAAGGACCCCGGCGACACGCCAGTCAGCCGTGCCAGCTCGCGCACATGCAACGCGGCCTCCGGACGCAGAAACAGTGCGCCGAGAACAGCCGAGCGGGATTGCCCCAGAAGAAAGTGCGCCAAACTCATGTCGAAGCAATTTTAGCTACATTTGAAGCAAATATGAGAACATCGCTAAGCTAGCCATGCATAGGCCCTGTCTCTGGCTTGGGCGCGTCCGGGTCAATCAACGCCTGCAGCCGTTCCAGCGCCATGCCACGCTCGCGCGCCTTGCCTGGGTCGAATTCAATGAACTCCGCGCCACTTACGATAAGTCTGCGCGTTGCGTCGTCCGAAACACGTTCCCGTGCTCGCCGCATGGCCGATCGCTCGGTCGCAGACATATTTTTGCGTTTAGGCACGCAACCTATTGAATTTTATAGATTTTTTCAAAACAACTGCGATAAACCCGGTTTGCGTTTAAGCACTTCCGCAACCCCACATGTGCGTAGTACCATTGCCGGCATGACGCTCAAAGAATCCAACCCGTACCTGCGCAGCCGCAACGAGGATGCCCGCAAAGCCGCGCTTCGGATTTCTGCCAAAACGTCATCGGCAGTGGAAGGCATTCGCGCCCCGTTTGCTACAAACGCCAAAGCCAAGGCACCTGCCACCCAGGAAAGCTTTACGGCGTATTGGCAGCAGCGCGCTGCTTTGACCGGGCGATAATTTTTTCGAACACGGCGGCCAGGGGCCGATAGTCCCGCCCCATTGCGGCATGTATGCCACCAATGTAGATGCGCCGCCCTCGCCCCAGCATGGGACTGAAGTCCAGCGGCGGCAGGCCCGCCTGCAAGGCCATTAACAAAGCCAGCAAACGCGCCAGACGACCATTGCCCTCGCGAAATGGGTGCACCAGGATCAGCTCCGCATGTACCTCCGCCAAGGCAAGCGCCAGTGCAGAGTCATCGGCAGGGCGGCACGGCGTCTGTTTCTTGAGCGCGCCCCGCTCCATCTCCGCCATCAGCCCCTGAATAAGGCGCGCATGTGCAAATTGAAAACCGCCCTTGCCGATATCAACCGATCGGTATTCACCCGCCCAAGGATAGATGGGGCCAAGCCACAACGCGTGCAAATCGCAAATATCCAGGGCGGTAAACCGGTGATCAGCATCAAACCGATCCAGGGCCAGGTCTTGCGCAATTTCCAGCGCCTGCGACTCCGCCAGGTTCATGTCGCGCACGCGGGTAATGCCCAGCTTGTTCCGCAGCACCCGCCCGCGCGAGCGGGGTTCGAACTCCACCTCGACTCCTGTGGCCTGGTAACGACTTTTCACCATACGGCTACGCCAAACTGGCAGCCAACGCCCGCTACCGTGCGCAGTTGCGCGGCATCCGGCAGGCCCTCCCACACCAGGCTAATGGGCTTTTCGGCCACGCCCAAAACAATGGTGCCGCCTTGGGTGTTGGCCACACCACCGCACGCCGATTTGAATTCGGTGTCGATGCCCTCGGTGCTGGACTGCAGGGCGGCGAAAAGGTCAAGTTGGAGCATGGGGTCAATTCGTTGGCTAACAGTCATTTCCCTGGACCGTTATCAGGACACCGATTCGCAGCAAGATAGTCAGAAGCGCCATGACGCAAACAGGCTTCAAACCCTTTATGGTCAAACGCTTGAATTACATCCAACTGGATTGTTAGCTTCCCAGAAACATACTCGGCGTGATCCAGCTCTTCAGATTGCAGGTCTGCGATTTCGTCCACTGCATGTATCGCCCCGTCCCGGTCCAACAATCTAGCGACAATGGCCTGTGGGTCGTCCTGGATACAGATGAAGTGGTCGATGCCAAGCGCCACAAAGACTGCCGGATCAATGCGCTCTATCGCGCCATCAAGGGTTCTAAGGGCAAAGTGACCATCCAAAACAAAGTGCCCCGACGATTCCGGCACCCTCTTTCGGACGCCCTGTACTAGCAATTCCTGATTGCCTCTGACATCACGCACTGCTGTACGCGAATCCAGTGAAGGCACTTGTCTCTCCGCACGAATAATGGCACTTGCGCCAAAAACAGTCAGTCCAATCCGTTGCGCTGCTTCGGAACACATTGATGACTTGCCGACTCCGTGTACACCACCTAGGAAAATCATTTCTCACTCCCAAAGCACTCGACAACTGCATCGATCTCTTCCGCACGCAAGTATCGAAAAGACTGCGGTGCTACAAAAGAATCACCAAACACGTCTTTTGGACTAAGTATGCGATTAGGACAGAAGCGTTGCCCAAGCAACAGCGCCACGCCCTGTTCCAATCCGCTCATGTAATCACGAAGAGTTGCTCTGGTACCCGCCGCCGCATTCCATGGGCAGACCGGACGAGCATCAAGCCGCTCATACTGAGCCAGACGCTGAAGCGTTTGATCTCTACGCTCGATATTCCTATCCTCGCGAACGTCATCTTCTGAAGCTGGGTGGTACAGCAGCACATGTCCATGCAGATTCGCAAGGCGGACAAATGACGTGAGACTTGGTACCAATGGTCGCTGTGAGTCTTCCAGTGGAATCAGAATGTTCGTATCCAGCAAGAAGCGCATCTATCGCCACCTCAGTTTTCTTGGTCGCCAGCGGCTTTGCCGTCGATGTAGAGCAGGTAGTCGGCAAAGCCGTAGCCGGAGTTGAGGGGGAATTCGCGCAGCGCCACGCCGCGGGCGGCGTGGATGTTGGCATCAGCCGTATTGCAGACGTGCCAGCCGGCTTGCTGCAGCAGCGCGTCAATGCTGACTCTGGCTTTTTGTTCTGGCGTCACCCCGTCTCCTTTCGTGGCCATTCTAGGGCCTGCAAGGTGAGGAACGAGAACATTGTCAAGCAAAATTGGCCTATAGCCCCCGTATTTATTGCGTAACACGCTATTATTTTTATAGCAAATGCCAAAAAATGGCAACTCAAATGTCTGTGTATTTCCTGCTGGAGCCACGCGCACTGGCAACCGGATACTTCTCGCCGTTCACGATCAGCTTCATGCGGGCGGCCTCCATCAGGTCAATATCCAGCTTGTCGCAGAGTTGCAGGAGGTACAGCAAGACATCGGCCGCCTCGGCGGCAACTTCGGCCTTCTTCGGCTCCACCAGGTTTCGGCTTTGCTCTTCGGTCAGCCACTGGAAGGGCTCCAGCAATTCCGCTGCTTCCACGGCTAGGGCCGAAGCGAGATTCTTGGGGGAATGAAACTGCTCCCAGTCCCGCGCTGTGGCGAAGTCGCGCAGGGATTGGGTGAGGGATTGAAGGTCGTTGTTCATCAGTAAATTCTTCGGTAGCAATCCAATGGCACAAGCTGCCCCGTCTCAAGCAAAGGTAGTGCGCGCCAGCAGCTTGCCCTGGCGGTCAAGAACGAAAGCCTCGCCCATCGCCGGGCTCTGCTCGGCCAGGCTGGAAATATTGACCTGGTGCGTGACCCAGACTTCAAACTGCCGCTCGGGAATGCGCGCCATTTCCTGGCGCAGCAGCCTGGACTGGTCGGGCATCAGGGCACGGTCGCCAAAAGTGGAGTTCAGAGCCGGCCAGACTGCATGTGTGCCAAAGGCCAGATCGGCGGTGTCTTTGCAGCGGCACCAGGCGCTGCTCAGCACGGCGCGGGGCTTGAGATTACTGCTGCGAAACCACGCGCCGATGCGGCGTGCATCCTGTTGCCCGGCAACGCTCAGATTGCGCTGGGTGCGGCAGCCTTCCAGCTTGAAGTCCGGCGGGTCCCCAATGCCCGGCACCGTGGCGGCATGGCGCAGCAGCACCACGCACCCGCCCGCGCGCAAGAGACCTGCCACGTTGTTGTTGTCGTCGGCAGCCCAGGGCAGCGTTGGCCACACGCTGGCCGCCAACAAAGCCAGCGCGTCGCGCCGGGTGGCGCCCTTGCCGGGTAACGATGATTGAGACTGCATGGGTCCTCCTGCCGGGGT
>DAITMI010000048.1:20917-22082 GCA_036835225.1 Rhodoferax sp.
ACGGGCCGCACCGAGCTGGTGGCGCTGGGCCAGGGCTCCTCGCCGCACGGCGTCATTCAGGGGCCGGACAAGGCGGCCTGGGTGACCGACAGCGGGCAAAACGCGCTGGTGCGGGTGAGCTGGCCCGACCGCACCGTGCGCCGCTTTCCCCTGCCGCCGGGCACACCGTATGCCAACTTGAACACCTGCGCTTTTGATAGCGATGGCGACCTGTGGTTTACCGGGCAAAGCGGCTACGTGGGCAAGGTGGCGGAAAAGACCGGCCAGGTGAGCGTGCGGGCCTCGCCGCGCGGGCGTGGGCCCTACGGCATGTGCGCCACGCCGGCGGGCGATGTGTGGTGGTGTTCGCTGGCGGGCAGCTTCATTGCACGCATTGACCGGCGCACGGGTGAGTCCAGCGTGGTGGAGCCGTCCACACCCAGCCAGGGCGCGCGCCGCGTGTGGAGCGACAGCAAAGGCCGCATCTGGGTGAGCGAGTGGAACAGCGGCAACCTCTCCATGCACGACCCGGCAGCCACCACACCCGCCAGCCGCTGGCGCACCTGGAAGCTGCCGGGCAGCGAGCCCCGTGCCTACGCGGTGTACGTGGACGAACGCGACGTGGTGTGGGTGAGCGAATGGGCCAACAACACCACGGTGTCATTCGATCCACGCACCGAAAAATTTGAGCGCTACCCGATGCCGCGCGAGGGTGCCAGCGTGCGCCAGATATTGGGCCGCCCCGGCGAGGTGTGGCTGCCCGAGAGCGGCACGGAGCATATTTCAGTGATTTACACGGCCTGATCAGGTACGGCCCTACGCCGCCAGCAGGCTGTCAACGCAGCAGCCACGCCGCCAGCGCATCAGTTACCGCCTGCGCTTGCTCCAGGGTGCACATGTGGCCACAGCGTTCGATGATGCACAGCTCTGCATTGGGAATGGCGTCGCGCATCTGCGCATGCTGGGCCGGCGTGCTCCAGCTGTCTTCACGCCCGCACAGCACCAGCGTCGGACATTGAATAGTGGGCAGCAGCGCGGTGGCGTCGGGCCGCGTCAGCAGCGCGTTGATCTGGGCGGCAAACTGCTCGGGGCTACTGCGCGCCAGTATGTCGAGGACGGACTCAAACAGCGGCGTGTCGATGCGCTCGGAGTGAACCATGCCGCGCGCCCATTTGTCCGCCATGGC
>DAITMI010000049.1:0-21425 GCA_036835225.1 Rhodoferax sp.
AGCCCTCGATGCCATCGTGAAATACGCTGACCTTGCTGCCGCCAAAATAGCGCAGTGCGTAGCGCCCGAAGTAGGGGTTCCAGCTGCCGCGGGAACCGTACACCACGGTCTCCCGCTGCGGATCGATCCCGGCTGCGCCGAGAATGCTTTCAATGCGCGCCGTCGCCAGGAAATCTTCGGAATTGCCACTGCGCAACTCAGCGGCGGCATCGCCAATGCTCACGGCACCGGGCAGATGCCCCTTGGCGTAGTCACGCGCATCGCGCACGTCCCACACCTGCACACCGCGCTTGATCGCCATTGCAGACGCATCGAACAAGCGCCAGCGACAAAACCAGCGGTACAAAGCCGGTGAAGCTGTGCAGGGCGCTTGGCAGCGGTAGCACACACCCAAGTGAGAGGCGCAGAGTTGATCACGGCCGCCGCACGCAAATTCAGGTCAATGCGCAGGCACGCACAGCAGGCACAAGGTCGAGCAGCGCTGGCCAGCATGACAAAAGGCCGCAGCAAGCGGCCTTTGACCCGGTCAGGACCGGCTGCGGCTTAGCCGGGTTTGCGATAGCGCCAGCCGAGCGCCACCAAGCCGAGCGCCACCAAGGCCAGCGAACCCGGCTCGGGCAATTCCCCACCACCCGGATTCGTGCCACCGTCGATATTGGTGGGCCCGAGACGGACTTGCTGCAAGTCCGAAAGCGCTGTAAATGGATCGCTAGAATTGATTGTCACCTTGACGATCACCTGATTATCAAGAGAGTACCCGGTAAAGAAATTTTGCCCACTACCGGCAAGCGTTTGCTGCAAGAAACTGAAGGTCGTGCCGAACTGATCCAGCAGGAAGATATCCGCAGTTCCAGCAGCCGCAGCATCAATGTTAAATTGGACTTTCGAAAAACCCAGGGTCGGATCGGCGAGTGACCACTCGATGAAACTGAACGCACCATCGTCTGCCACGATACGGGCCTGTCCGCCACCTACCACTTTGATGTTCTCGTCACTCGTAAAGTTGACGATACTGTGGGTCTGATTGAGTTCACCGGTGACAAGGAGGTTGCCGGAACCCACTGTGTCGGTCAGCAGCACATTCTGCACATCGCCACTGCCGCCCAGGAGGGTAGGGCTGAGTTGCAGGGTCGCGTTCGCATTGCCTGCGAGCAAAAATGCGCCCCACAGTGCAAATCCCGCGCCCGCCTTAATCGCTCTGCCACCCAGAGGCCTAATTAATTTTGACATTTTCTATCCTTTCACGCGGAACTATCTCCGTGTGAAAGTAGAAGCATTTTTCGTACCGGCCAGCCCAAGTGCTTGTCGTTATTAGACTTTTCTTTTTTTCGCTGGCGGCACGGGGGCAAACTGTCAAATTTTCCGACGCCAGACAGTTCGACATGCGCCCTGGCCGGCCCCGCAGACCTCGGTTATTTGCTGACCTGAATCTGCTGACTGGCCACGTTGTTGGCCTGGTCCTTTGCCACTGCCTGCAGTACATGGCTGCCGGCCGCGGCCTTGCGTGTGTTCCAGTTATAGGACAGGCTGGCGCCGGTGCCGGAGGCCACGCGTACACCGTCGATGTACAGGGTGTGCGTGATGCCGGCGGTGCCATTGTTGTCCGACGCCTTGACACTGACTTGCACAGTGCCGGCGACCTTGACCCCACCTGCCGGGTTGGTGATGCTGACCACCGGTGCCGTGGTGTCGGCCAGCCCCCCCACGTTCACGGCCACGGCGGTGGACGACTGGCTGTTGCCAGCTGCGTCGTAGGCCTTGGCCACCAGACTCGCCATGCCGCTGGCAACGCTGCTGTCCCAGGTGAACTGGAAGGGCATTGTGGTATCGGAGGCCACCAGGCCGCCATTGACCAGCAGCTCGACGCGGCTGACGCCCACGTTGTCGGTGGCATTGACACTCACCGTGGTCAGCCCGCTGACGCTGGCACTGGCGGTCGGTGCCGTGATGGCGACGGTGGGGGCCTGGGTGTCCGTGACGGTGGCGGCCGCTGCCGCGCTGACCGCCGCAGCGGCATTGACCCGGCCATAGCCGAAATAGCTGTCACGCCCGGCGGCACCCAGGTCCACGGCGCTGCTGTAAAGCAGGCTCTCGATCTGCGCGTTGGGCAGCGCCGGGTTGGCCGACATCATCAGCGCCACCACCCCGGCGGTCACCGGGCTGGCGAACGAGGTGCCCTGCCACTGGCTGTAGCCGCCGGCACGGTTGGTGGTCCAGATGCCGGTTCCTGGCGCAGCCACCGCTACGAAGCTACCGTAGCTGGACCAGCTGGCCAGCGCATCGGCGCTGTCGGTGGCCGACACCGGGATCATGCTGGTGGTGGGCGTGATGGCCTCGTCAATACCATTGTTGCCGGCGCACACCACCACCAGGCCGCCTTTGCTCTTCATGTACTGGGAGGCGCTGATCACCGAGGCACTCCTGGCCAGGCCCACAAAGCTGACGTTGGCGACCCGCACCTGCTTGTCGGCAGCGTAGGTAATGCCCTGCGCAATGGTGCTGTAGTAGGCGGAGCCGGTGGTGTCGGAAATGCGGATCGGCATGATGCGGGCGGCGCCGGCCACCGACGCCACGCCAAGGCTGTTGTTGGTGGCCGCCGCCGCGGTACCGGCCACCGCCGTGCCATGCCCGAACACATCGCTGCTATCAGCGTTGTTATCAAAAAAGTTCCAGCCTGGCACGATGTTGGCAGCCAAGTCCGGGTGAGCACTGTTGACACCGGTGTCGAGAATGGCAATCGTGACCCCACTACCCTGGGCGGTGTCCCAGGCGGCGCCGGCATTGATCTTGCCCAAGTGCCACTCGCTGCCGTTGTACGGATCGTTAGGGACCAGCGCCGGTTGCACCCGCTGATCGAGCTCGGCGAATTTCAGGTGCGGGTTGTGCCGCAACAGCGCGAGCACCGCGGTTTCCGACACCTGCGCCGGCAGGTCGATGATGTGCAGGTCGCTCTTGCCGACGCGCCGCGCCTTGCCGCCATGAGGCTTGAGAATCTTGTCGAATTCGGCAGCCGGCAAACCGGCGTTCGGCATCACCAGCAGGCGATGGGGCGCCCATTGCGCCGCTTGGGCGGTGGCCTCGGCGCTGGCGCCGAGAATGATCAGACCGAGCAGGCAGGCTGCGGCGGTGGCGTTGCGTTGATGGTTGCCCATGAGAAATTCCTTCCATGTGTCGAACCACAACCCCGGAAGGAAAACACTGCAGGGACAACCCAACTCGTCGCGCATGATGTCGGCAAAATGCCCATGCGCAACAAACCTCGACCGGTCCGCCTCGGCTTGAAATGCGGCACCGGTGTCCATCTGGCAGTCTCGCCGTCCTGGGACCGAAGCCCGTTAGACCGTTGACTTTGCGTCCCGCGCTTTCGCGCGGTTTGCCCTTTTCAGAAGTTTTTATTATGGGTGCTGGCAACCTGGTAAGCACCTCCTCAGTGCCGGCAAAATGCGCCAACTGGTAAGCAAACGTTGCCTTGACTCAAGTCACGTCAGGCGCGCGACCCTAGGACCGGTGGTGACGACGGCCGTCGGAACGGCGCTGAGCCTCAGCCGTCGCGTTACAGCTCCTTACAAAATCACTTCACTGGCGGGCATGCTCGCCAGTGAACCGCTGCAGCGCCAGCATGGCGCCGAGCCGGTTGCGATTGATACAGACCGTGGCCACGTTGGCGGCGCGCGCCAAGGCTTGCGCATGGCGGCTAGTTTGGCAACTTGGGGGAAGCGCCGGTGAATGGTGACGGGTCGCGACTCAGGCGCCAGGGCCATGCGCACACCTGCTGGAGGGCGCACATGCTGGCACCGGCTGCAGATCGGCGCTCAGGCGCCCAACAGGACGCCCGATCCAGCCGAACTGCTGCGCATCGCGAGAGACGGCTTGTCAGGTGTCAGGCGCTTAGAAGCGGTAGCGCACACCCAAGCTGGTGGCGCTGACGCGGTCACGCCCGCCACCGGCAAATTTCAGATCATGCTCGTCGTACTGCAGTACCGCTGACCACTTCGGATTGAAGGTAAATTCAGCGCCCACGCCATAGGACCAACCGAAGTCGCTCTCGCTGCCGGCGGCAATGCCCGAACCAGCGGCTGACGACACGTCGGTGCGGCCATAGGTGGTGCCAAGCTTGCCCAGCAGATTGAACGACTCGCCCAGCGGCAATTTGCCGACCAGACTCAGGTTGATGCCATCCGCCTTGGTTCTGCCGCCAGCGCGGCTGACGCTGCCGAAATCGGTGTAGCCAACCTCAAACCCGAAGTTGTAATTGAAGTAACTGCCGACATAAATGCTGTACGCCGTGTCGTGCCTGTCGGAGCCAAAGATGCCGGTGCCGTTGTCCAGCGAGAAATCGGACTGGCCAGCGTTCAGGCCAATGTAGCTGCTACTGGCACCGGGCAGGATGCTTTGTGCCTGTGCGCCAGTTGCTGCGGCCAGCGATGCCGCGGCGACAAACAGACTGGCAAGCAGGTGGCGTGGTTTTTTCATAGTGACTCCTTTGGTAGGCGGGGGAATGCTCCGGACGGAGCGGACGCCCTCGCACGTTGACAATGCAATGACTTTAGCTTTTGTCCCCCGGCAGAGATAGAGGCAGTTTTAGGCACTCGTTGTAGGGAAAGGTGGTCAGGGGCGCAAGCTCAGTCGGCCAGCAGTGCCGCATTGCCCCCCGCCGCCGTGGTGTTGATGGTGATGGTCTGCTCGGTGCAAAAGCGGGCCAGGTAGTGCGGCCCACCCGCCTTCGGGCCGGTGCCAGACAGTCCCTCGCCGCCGAACGGCTGCACCCCGACCACGGCGCCGATCTGGTTGCGGTTGATGTAAACATTGCCAACGTGGGCGGCGCGCGCCAGCGCCTGGGCCCGGCTGTCGATGCGGCTCTGGATGCCGAGGGTCAGGCCGTAACCGAGCGCATTGATCTGCGCGATGACCGTCATCGGGTCGCCGCTCCAGCGCACGATGTGCAGCACCGGGCCGAAGATCTCCTGCTGCATCTCGCTGATCGTGTTGATTT
Organism: Rhodoferax sp.; assembly: GCA_036835225.1. Lineage (GTDB taxonomy): Bacteria > Pseudomonadota > Gammaproteobacteria > Burkholderiales > Burkholderiaceae_C > Rhodoferax. The sequence continues at coordinate 4,994 of DAITMI010000049.1, forward strand.
CAAACGCGTGCGGCACAATCAGATTTGCTATTGATTTAGTAGCTACTTGCGCAGTATAGACGGGGGCCAGCACTGGTTTTGCCTCATCATGCAAGCGCTGCAGGTGGCGCTGGATGCCAGCATACGCTTCGGCATCAATCACCGGGCCGACGTCAGTGGCGAGCTCGGCGGGGTCGCCGCTGACCAGTTCCTGGGCCGCCCCCTGAATCATCCCAATCACGCGGTCGGCGATTTCGGCGTGCACGCACAGCAGGCGCAGCGCCGAGCAGCGCTGGCCGGCACTGCGAAAGGCGCTTTGCACGACGGCATCAACCACCTGCTCGGGCAGGGCGCTACTGTCCACCAGCATGGCGTTGATGCCGCCGGTCTCGGCAATCAAGGGCACGATCGGCCCGTCCTTCGCCGCCAGTGCGCGCTGGATGATCTTCGCCACCTGGGTCGAGCCGGTGAACACCACCCCGGCGATGCCGGGGGCCGCCACCAACGCGGCGCCGACGGTTTCGCCCGGGCCGTGCAGCAGCTGCAACGCGCCGGCGGGCACGCCCGCCGCGTGCAGCAGCTTCACCGCTTCCAGCGCAACACCGGGGGTTTGCTCGGCCGGTTTGGCCAGCACCGTGTTGCCGGTGGCCAGCGCGGCGGCCACTTGCCCAACAAAAATCGCCAGCGGGAAGTTCCAGGGACTGATGCAGACCCAGGGGCCACACGCGATCAGACGCAGCTCGTTGCGCTCGCCGGTGACGCCAAGCGCCACGCCATGGTGATGGCCGGGCAGGTCCAGCGGCGCCATGATGCGCTCCGCCTCATCGGCGTAGTAGCGCAGAAAGTCCACCGCCTCGCGCACTTCGCTGACCGCATCGCCCCAGGTCTTGAAGGCTTCTTTCACCAACAGGGCGCAGAACTTGGGCCGCTGGGCCTCCAGTGCGTCGGCGGCGCGGCGCAGAATGGCAGCCCGCTCGGCGACGGAGTTTTTGCTCCACTTTTGATAGCTACTTAGGCTTATTTCTAAAGGGATAGCGACCAATTTAGCATCAAACACGGGCACGATGGGCACTGGCACGCGCTGGTAAGCCGCCAGCAAGGGTTCACGCATGGACTGCACCGTCAGGTCCAGCCCGCTGCTGTTTTGACGCGCCGCCCCAAAGATAGCCATGGGCAAGGGCAGCGACGACTCCGGCTCCAGGCGCAAGGGCGACATCAGCAGCTCGTCCATGCCGACCGACGCATCCGCCAGCTGGTGCACGAAGGACGAGTTGGCGCCGTTCTCCAGCAGGCGGCGCACCAGGTAGGCCAGCAAATCCTTGTGCGCTCCGACCGGGGCATAGACCCGGCAGGCGATCAGCGGGTTCTTCAGGACCTCGCGGTACACGCCCTCGCCCATGCCGTGCAGGCGCTGCAATTCGAATGGCGCGCCGCTCGCGGCGGCCATCTGCAGAATGGCGGCGATGGTGGCGGCGTTGTGGGTGGCGAACTGGGGGTAGATGGCATCGGGTGCCGCCAGCAAGGCGCGGGCGCAGGCCAGGTAGGACACATCGGTGTGGTGCTTATGGGTGAACACCGGGTAGGCCGGCAAGCCCAGCTCCTGCGCGCGCTTGATCTCGGCGTCCCAATACGCGCCTTTGACCAGGCGGCACATCAGTCGGATCTGGTATTGGCGCGCAATCCCGGTAATGTGCTCGATCAGCGCCAGCGCCCGTGTCTGGTAGGCCTGCATTGCCAGACCAAAGCCGCTCCACTGCGGACAATGCAGCGCCACCTGGGCGGCCAGCGCGTCAAACACGTCCAGCGACAACTCCAGCCGGTCCACCTCTTCGGCGTCGATGGTCAGGTGGATGTTGGCGCGGGCGGCTTGTTGGCACAGGCCCCAGACCCGCGGCACCAGCTCGGTCATGACACGCGCCACTTGCGCCTCTTCATAGCGCGGGTGCAACGCGCTGAGTTTGATGGAAATACCATCATTTTGCCCGCAAGCCACCGTCCTATCTGCGTGAACAGCTATTGATTCAATAGCATTCTGGTAACTGGCCAAATACTTGCGCGCATCGGCAGCGGTGCGGGCGCCCTCGCCCAGCATGTCGTAAGAAAATCTGAGCCCCGACGGTTGGCGTGGCGCGTCCTGTGCAGCCCCGCCAGGGACCGGTTTCGCCGCCGGGCGGGCCGGCGGCGAAACGCGCAAATGCTTGGCCTTGCGCTTGGCTAAAGCCGCCTCCTTCATGGCCTCGCCAATGGACTGGCCCAGCACAAACTGGCGGCCCAGCAGCTGCACCGCGCGCAGCGTGGCGGCCACGACGGCTTGAGCACCCAGCCGGGCGAGCAAACCGGCTTCGCTCTCGGTTCGCGTTGAGCCCGTCGAAGCGACGTCAATGGGCTCCGCGCAAACAGTATTCGGCAGCAGTTTTTTAGCCATCGCAATCGCCGTGCTGGACAGGCGCGCCAGCGTCTTGTCCCCGGCCTTGTCAAAGTCCGCCCGGCCTAACTGGTCGGCGGTGAGCGCCATGGCGGTCGCGGCGTCGGGCACGCGCAGCAGCGCCTCGGCCAGGCGCATCAGGGCCAGCCCCTCGGCGCTGGAGATCGGGTATTCCTTGAGCAGACTTTCCATCGCCCAGAACGGCGGCGGGTGCTGGCGTACCGCCTGCACCCAGGGCGTGGCCCTGCGGGCGGCGCCGGCCCAGTCCAGGGACTGCGCCAATGCACCCAGACACTGGGCAACGATCTCGGCCTCGGGGCGGTAAGGGTCGGACAGGCGCATGGAACACTCCGCTTGAATCATTGATGTCGTGAACTTTGCTGACATAGGCGCGATTTTGCAAGCCCCATGAATTTTTCAGTTTGTCGAATATTTTGAATCGTGCCCTCGTTCTGACGCATGACGCCAACCTGCCATACGCAAGGATTAGACTTCGCACCATGACATCACACGCATGGCCATCTCACATCGGCTGCAGGGGGCAGCAAGTTCGCAGCAAGCTTCTGCTGCTGATTTGTTTATGGCTTAGCGCCACCCTGGCACAAGGACGTGAAGTGAGAGTGGGCGTTTATCAAAATGCGCCCAAGATTTTTGCCGGTCAGGCGGGCGAAGCCAGCGGCATTCTGGGCGACTTGCTCACGGAAATCGCCCAGCGCGAAGGCTGGACGCTGCAACCCGTGCCGTGCGAGTGGCAAGCCTGTCTGGATGCCTTGCAGGCCGGCCAGATTGACTTGATGCCCGACGTGGCTTACTCGGAGCCGCGCGCGCCGCTCTTTGATTTTCATCGCGTGCCCTCGCTGCACAGCTGGTCGCAGATTTATCAACGCGGCGGCGTGCAACTGGGTTCCATGCTGGATTTGCGGGGCAAACGGATCGCCGTGCTGGACGGCTCGGTGCAGCAAGACTACCTGGCCAATTTGTTGATCGGGTTTGGGTTGCGCGCCGAACTGGTTCCGGTCAAGTCGCTGCAAGAGGGTTTCGAAAAAGTGGCGGCAAATGAAGTCGATGCGGCCGTGGCCAACAATTCTTTTGGTGAATTGCAGGCGCCGCTTTACAAGTTGACGCCGACATCCCTCATGTTTCAGCCGGTGCCGATTTTTTATGCGACGGGCAAGGGGCGCAACCCCGACTTGCTGGCCGCCATCGACCGGCATCTGACAAGCTGGCAAGCCAGCCCCGATTCGGTGTATCAGCAGGTGCTGACGCGCTGGATGGGCACGCAGCCGGCCTCTGCCATCCCGGCCGCCCTTTGGTGGGGTGTTTCCGCCCTGCTGACCCTGTTGGTGCTGGCGCTGGCGGGTGGCGCGCTGTTGCGCCGTCAGGTGGCACAAAAGACGCGCCATTTGCGCGCCAGCGAAGACCGGCTGAATGTCATCCTCAACAGCGTGGACGCCAGCATCTACATCAAGGACCCCCAGCGGCGCTACCTGTACGCCAACCGCCAAGGTGTGCGAACTGTTGGCTCGGCCGCTGGCTGAGGTGCTGGGACAGGACGATGCCGCCTTAATTGACTCGGAAACCGCTGCCAACCTGGCAGACAACGACCGGCTTGTGCTGGAACGGGGCGAGCGGGTGGAAGCCGAAGAGACCCACCAGGGTCGGGACGGCACGCAGACCCACACCTACCTGTCGATCAAACTTCCGCTGCGCCGCCCCGACGGCTCCATCTACGCGCTGTGCGGCATCTCCACCGACATCAGCCGCCAAAAAGCCGCTGAGCACGCCATCCATCAACTCGCTTTTTACGATCCCCTGACCCAGCTGCCGAACCGGCGGTTGTTGCTGGAGCGGCTGCAGCAGGCGCTGGCGGCCAACCTGCGCCACCCCCAAGGCGGGGCGCTGCTGTTTGTGGACATGGACAACTTCAAGGACATCAACGACACGCAAGGGCATGATGTGGGCGACCTGCTGCTGCAGCAAGTGGCGGACCGCCTGCGGTCCTGCACCCGCGAGGAGGACACGCTCGCCCGCCAGGGCAGCGATGCGTTTGTGCTGGTCTTGCAGGGCCTGAGCGTGAACCAGGAACAAGCCGTGCAGCAGGCCGACGAGGTGGCCAGAAAAATCCTGCGGCAACTCGCCCAACCCTATCAACTGGGTTCGGGGCCGTGCCAGATCACGGTGAGCATCGGTATCGCCATGTTTGCCGACCCCACGCTCACCCGGGAGGAACTGCTCAAGCAAGCTGACCTGGCGATGTACCGCGCCAAAGCCGAAGGACGCAACACCCTGCGTTTCTTTGACCCGCAGATGCAAACGCAGGTGTCCGACCGCACCCGGCTGGAGTCAGAACTGCAACAGGCGCTGGTCAATGGGCAGTTTCTGTTGTACTACCAGCCGCAAGTGGACCGCCAGGGACAACGGCTGGGGGGGTTGAAGCGCTGGTCCGCTGGCAGCATCCGCAGCGCGGCCTGGTGCCGCCGATGGAGTTCATCCCGGTCGCGGAGGCATCGGGGCTGATATTGCCATTGGGCCACTGGATTCTGATCACGGCTTGCCGCCAGCTCGTGGCCTGGTCAACCACGGCGGATAAGACCCACCTGAGTATTGCGGTCAATGTCAGCGCGCGCCAGTTCCGCCAAGCTGACTTTGTGCAGCAAGTTCAACGTGCGCTGCTTGACACCGGCGCCAACCCAATGCGCTTGGAACTGGAGCTGACCGAGAGCCAGCTCGCAGACGACGTCAACAGCGTGGTGGCCAAGATGGACGCCCTCAAGGCCATGGGCGTGCGCCTGTCGCTGGATGACTTTGGCACCGGCTATTCGTCGCTCAGCATGCTCAAACGCCTGCCACTGGACCAACTCAAGATTGACCAGTCTTTTGTGCGCGACGTGCTGACCGACCCGCAAGACGCCAATATTGTGCGGGCCATTGTGACCCTGGGCGCCAGCCTGGACTTGCAGGTGATTGCCGAAGGGGTGGAAACCGGCGCCCAGCGCGATGCCCTGCTGGCCTTGGGTTGCCAAAACTTTCAGGGTTATCTGTTTGGCCGCCCCGCCCCGGTGGCGGCGGAGGGCTGATGCCATGCAGGTGTTCCCAAAACTGCCCTAGTTGGCGACAATCGACCCTTTTCTACCTGGGAGTTGCTATGAACAAGTTGCATCATGTCCTGATCAGCGTCGCCTTGGCCAGTGGCGCCTTTGGCGCTGCGGCGCAGGCCCTGAAACCCGGCCTCTGGGAAATCAACAACAAGATGAGCAGCAGCTCGGGTGAGATGGAAAAAGCCATGGCCGAGGCGCAAAAACAGCTCGCCAGCATGCCACCCGATCAGCGCAAGCTGATGGAGGACATGATGGCCAAACAGGGTGTCGGCATGGGTGCGGGTGCGGGCGCCACGTCGGTCAAGGTTTGCATGACCAAAGAGATGGTGGAACGCAATGAAGTCGCCACGCAGCAGGGTGACTGCAAGCACACCAGCTCGCCACGCACTGGCAATACCCTGAAGTTCTCGTTTGTCTGTAGCAAACCGCCGTCCACGGGCGAAGGCCAGGTCACTTTTGTGAGCCCGGAGGCTTACACCATGAAGATGACACTGAGCAGCACCGCCAATGGCAAGCCCGAGAAGATGAAGCTCGACGCCAGCGGCAAATTCCTGTCAGCCGAGTGCGGCAGCATCAAGCCGCTCGCCATGCCCAAAAAATAAGACCACCGGGTTCAGGCCGGCTTGGCGCGCCCGCCAAAGATGGCGCTGCCGACGCGCACCATGGTGCTGCCCGAGTGAATGGCGGCCTCCAGGTCGGCACTCATGCCCATCGACAGGGTATCCAGTGCCAGACCTTCTGCATTCAGGGCATCAAATATGGCCCTAGCCCTTACAAACACAGCGCAAGCAGCTACAAAATCAGGAGCAGGCTCGGGGATGCACATCAAGCCGCGCAGTTGCAACCGGGGCAAAGCGGCCACTTGCTGCGCCAGTGCCAGCGCCTGCGGCGGCGCCACCCCCGCCTTGGTGGCGCCGCCATCGACGTTGACCTGAATGCACACCTGCAGCGGCGGCAAATCGGGGGGACGCTGCTCGCTCAGGCGCTGCGCCACTTTGAGCCGCTCCACCGTCTGGACCCAGTCAAAATGCGCGGCCACCAGCCGCGTCTTGTTGCTCTGGATCGGGCCGATACAGTGCCACTGCAGCGGCGGGCGGGATGGATCGGACAGCTGGCGCAACTGGGTGATTTTTTGCACCGCTTCCTGGATGTAGTTCTCGCCAAATGCGCTTTGTCCGGCGGCCCAGGCTTCGCCCACGGCTTCGGGGCCAAAGGTCTTGGAAACCGCCAGCAGGCTGACGTCGCTTTCCGCACGGCCGGCCGCCCGACACGCGGCGGCAATACGGGCACGAACGGTTTTTAGATTGATCTCAATCATGGTCATAATTGGTCCAAGCGTAACAAACGATTGAGGACTGCGTGGACATTACCCAATTACTGGCCTTCAGCGTCAAGAACAAGGCGTCTGACCTGCACCTTTCGGCAGGTCTGCCGCCCATGATTCGGGTGCATGGCGATGTCCGGCGCATCAATGTGGAAGCGCTGGACCACAAGCAGGTGCATGCCATGGTGTACGACATCATGAACGACTCGCAACGCAAGAACTACGAGGAGTTCCTGGAGATCGACTTTTCATTCGAGATTGACGGGCTGGCGCGCTTTCGGGTCAACGCCTTCAATCACCAGCGCGGCTCGGGCGCGGTGTTCCGCACGATTCCCAGCAAAATCCTGACGCTGGAACAATTAAACGCACCCAAGATTTTTGCCGATCTGGCACTCAAGCCGCGCGGCATGGTGCTGGTGACCGGCCCCACCGGTTCGGGCAAATCCACCACGCTGGCGGCGATGGTCAACTACCTCAACGAGACCGAGTTTGGCCACATCCTGACGGTGGAAGACCCGATCGAGTTTGTGCACGAATCCAAAAAATGCCTGGTCAACCAGCGCGAGGTCGGCCCGCACACGCTCAGTTTTGCCGCCGCCCTGCGCTCCGCGCTGCGCGAAGACCCGGACTGCATTCTGGTCGGCGAAATGCGCGACCTGGAAACCATCCGCCTCGCCATGACGGCGGCGGAGACCGGCCACCTGGTGTTTGGCACTCTGCACACGTCGAGCGCGGCCAAAACCATTGACCGCATCATTGACGTGTTTCCGGCGGAAGAAAAAGAAATGGTGCGCGCCATGTTGTCCGAGTCCTTGCAGGCCGTGATTTCGCAGACCCTGTGCAAGACCAAGGACGGCCAGGGCCGGGTGGCGGCGCACGAAATCATGCTCGGCACCAGCGCCATCCGCAACCTGATCCGCGAGGCCAAGGTGGCGCAGATGTACTCCAGCATCCAGACCGGCAACAGTGTCGGCATGCAAACGCTGGACCAGAACCTGACCGATCTGGTCAAGCGCAACATCATCAGCCCGGCCGAAGCCCGCTCTAAAGCCAAGATTCCCGAGAACTTTCCGGGCTGAAGCTATGACCCCCACGCTTGTCACTTCGCATCCTGCGCTGCCCCTCGCCTAACTTTTTCATGAGGTGTTCTGATGGAACGCGATCAAGCCACTAAATTCGTCAATGATCTGCTCAAGCTGATGATCAGTCGCAATGGCAGCGATTTGTTCATCACGGCCGATTTCCCGCCCGCCGTCAAGGTGGACGGCAAGATCACCAAGCTGTCGCCCCAGCCGCTCAGCGCGGCCCACACGCTGGCGCTGGCCCGTTCGGTCATGAATGACAAGCAGGTGGCCGAGTTTGAGCGCACCAAGGAGTGCAACTTTGCCATCTCCCCGTCGGGCGTGGGGCGCTTTCGCGTCAACGCCTTTCTCCAGCAAGGCAAGGTCGGTATGGTGTTGCGGGTGATTCCACTGACCTTGCCGACGATTGATGGTCTGGGCGTGCCGCAGGTACTCAAAGAGGTGGTGACGGCCAAGCGCGGCCTGTGCATTCTGGTGGGGGCCACCGGCTCCGGCAAGTCAACGACGCTGGCGGCGATGGTGGACTGGCGCAATGACAACTCGTTCGGGCACATCATCACCATTGAGGACCCGATCGAGTTCGTGCACATGCACAAAAACTGCGTGGTGACGCAGCGGGAAGTCGGACTGGACACCGACAGCTGGGGTGCCGCCCTGAAAAACACGCTGCGTCAAGCGCCTGATGTCATTTTGATGGGTGAAATTCGCGACCGCGAGACCATGGAGCACGCGGTGGCCTTTGCCGAAACCGGGCATTTGTGCCTGGCCACCCTGCACGCCAACAGCGCCAACCAGGCGCTGGACCGCATCATCAACTTCTTTCCCGAAGAGCGCCGTGCACAGCTGCTGATGGACTTGTCGCTCAACCTCAGAGCCCTGGTGTCACAGCGACTGATCCCCAAGCAGGACGGACGGGGTCGGGCCGCAGTGGTCGAAATCCTGCTCAACACGCCCCTGATTTCCGACCTGATTTTCAAGGGTGAGGTGTCCGAGATCAAGGAGATCATGAAGAAAAGCCGCAACCTCGGCATGCAGACCTTTGACCAGGCGCTGTTCGACGCGTACGAGTCCCACCTGATCACCTACGAAGACGCGCTGCGCAACGCCGACTCACTCAATGACCTGCGCCTGCAGATCAAACTCAACAGCCAGCGCGGCAGATCACAGGATCTGAGTGCCGGCACCGAAAACTTTGCCATCCTTTGAACAACACCAGCGCCAACACCATGAACAATATCAACGCCAAAACTTACGACGCCACACCCGCGCGTCATGTCGCCTTTCTGGGTCTGGGCGTGATGGGCTACCCGATGGCCGGGCACTTGGCCCGGGCCGGCCACCAGGTCACGGTGTACAACCGGACCGCTACTAAATCAATAGCTTGGTGCGCAGAATTTGCGGGGGCTAGCGCTGTAAAACATGCCGAAACACCGCGCCTCGCAGCGCAACAGGCCGAGCTCGTTTTTTGCTGCGTCGGCAACGACGACGACCTGCGCAACGTCACCCTGGGCGCTGACGGCGCCTTTGCCGGCATGAAGCCGGGCGCGGTGTTTGTGGACCACACCACCGCGTCGGCCAGCGTGGCCCGCGAGCTCTACACCGCCGCTAAAACACTGGGGCTGCAGTTTGTCGATGCCCCGGTGTCGGGCGGTCAGGCCGGCGCGCAAAACGGGCTGCTGACCGTGATGTGCGGCGGGGACACGGCCGCGTTTGACATGGCGCAACCGGTGGCCATGGCTTTTTCCCGGGCCTTCACGCTGTTGGGCGCGAGCGGCGCCGGTCAGCTGGCCAAAATGGTGAACCAGATTTGCATTGCCGGCTTGGTGCAGGGCTTGAGCGAAGCGATTGCCTTTGGCCAGCAGGCCGGGCTGGACATGAACCAGGTGCTTGACGTGATTGGCAAGGGCGCGGCGCAAAGCTGGCAGCTCGACAACCGCGGCAAAACCATGGTGGCCGACAAATTCGATTTTGGCTTTGCCGTGGACTGGATGCGCAAGGACCTGGGGCTGGTGCTGGATGAAGCCAAGCGCAACGGCGCACGCCTGCCGGTGACGGCGCTGGTGGACCAGTTCTATGCCGACGTGCAGCACATGGGCGGCAACCGCTGGGATACCTCCAGCCTGATCAAGCGATTGAAGTAAAACCCCCACGCTTGTCACTGCGTGTACTGCGCTGCCCCCCGAGGGGGCTGTGCTTGCTTGGGGCGGCCCGGCGCGGCGCACTGCGCCCCCTGCTCGTCACTGCGTTGCACCCAAAGGGACGAATTTTCCGTGAGACCGCCCGGCGGAAAATTGTCAATCGACCGGGCTATTTCTTGACTTCGTTGGCGGCGGGTTTGGGCAGCATGCCCTGCAGTTCTTCTTCGCTGATGATTTCCAGCACCCGCACCACTTTTTGCACACCGCCGGTGCTGCGGGCAATGTCGGTGGCCCGATTGGCCTCGCGCTGGGTCACCCGCCCCATCAAGTAGGTGGTACCGCGCTCGGTCACTACCTTGAAGGCATTGGCAAACAGGTCTTTCGCGTCCACCAGGCCGGCCTTGACCTTGCCGGTCACCAGCGCATCCGAGGAGCGCTGGGTCAGGGTGGCGTTACCCAAAACGCCAATCTCATTGACGATGGCGCGCACATTCTCCACCTTGGCGACCAGCTGCTCCACCAGCTGCTTGTCTTGTGCGCTGGGCACCTCACCGGTCAACAGCACCTGGCGGTTGTAGCTGGTGACGGTCACGCGACCGCGTTCGCCCAGGTTCTCGCGGATGCGACTGGCAGCATGCAACTCAATGCCCTCGTCCTCAATTTGGGTGCCGGCAGTGCGCCGGTCGGTGGCCATCAGCGAGCCCATCACGGCGCCGCCCACGAGGAGGGGCGCACACGCGCTCAGTCCACCACCGAGGCAGGCGGCCAGGGTCAGCATCGTCACGAGTTGGGAATTGGAAAATTTCATAGTCAGGGTTCCTGGTCGCCAAGTAACTGGGCATCCACGGCATCACAAATGCAGTGCAGGGCCAACAGATGGACCTCCTGAATGCGTGCCGTGCGGTCATGGGGCACACAGATGTGCACATCGGTGTCGCGCAGGGCATGGCTCATCTTGCCGCCACCGCGTCCGGTCAGACCCACCACCACCATCTCACGCTCGTGAGCGGCCTCGATGGCGGCCAGCACGTTGGCTGAATTGCCGCTGGTGGAGATCGCCAGCAGCACGTCGCCCGGCTGCCCCAATGCCCGCACCTGCCGTGAAAAAATGACGCTGAAGTCGTAGTCGTTGGCAATGGCCGTGATGATGGAGCTGTCGGTGGTCAGCGCAATGGCGGCCAGCTCAGGGCGCTCACGCTCGTAGCGGCCGACAAATTCGGCCGCAAAATGCTGCGCGTCAGCGGCAGAGCCGCCGTTGCCGCAGCTCAGCACTTTGCCGCCGCTGGTAACGCAGGTCAGCATCGCCTGCACCGCCGCCGCAATCGGTTTGCTCAAGACTTGCGCCGCCTGGTATTTCAGGTCGGCGCTGTCAATGAAGTGTTGTTGAATACGTTGCTCAAGCATGGAGGGATGATACCCGGCTGGCTCTGATGCCGGCTTCACTGCGTATCAAATGCCGCCTGCAGCCATTGAATGCCGCCGGGCTCCACCACCACCACATCAAAGCGACACGGCGGCGGCTCGCGCAGACGCATCAGGTAATGGCGTGCCGCGAAAACAACGCGCCGCTGCTTCTGCACGCTGACGCTGGCGGCCGCCCCGCCGTGGCTGTTGCTGCGGCGCTGGCGCACTTCCACAAACACGGTGGTGCCGTCAGGCGCACGCATGATGAGGTCAATTTCTCCACCGCCGCGCCCCGGCGTCCGATAATTGCGCTCCAGAAGGCGCAAATTAGCCTGCTGCAGATAGTGCAGCGCGGCGTCTTCGCCCGCATCGCCCACCTGCTTGCTGGTGCGGACCTTGGCTTTGATTTGAGGAAACAACATTGACTTCTACTTATGCCTCTGCCCTGATTGCCGCGTCTGATGCGGCGGCTGGGCAGCATTATCCGCCGGGCGCGCTGTACGTGGTCGCCACGCCCATTGGCAACCTGGCCGATATCACCTTGCGTGCGCTGCATGTGCTCAAGCTGGCCGACACGATCGCCTGTGAGGACACGCGTCACACGCAGGCCTTATTGCGTGCCTATGGCATCGACAAGTCCGCGTCGCAATTGCTCGCCGTGCACCAGCACAACGAGGCGCAGGCGGCCCAAATGGTGATCGAGCGGCTGCACCAAGGTCAGCGCGTCGCCTACGCCAGCGACGCCGGCACCCCGGCCATCAGCGACCCCGGCGCGCGGCTGGTCGCCGCCGTGCGTCTGCAGCGCTTGCCCGTGGTGCCGCTGCCGGGTGCCAGCAGCGTGACCGCCGCTTTGAGCGTGGCCGGCATTGCGGGCGAAGGCGCACAGCAGGGTGCATTCGTTTTCGTCGGGTTCTTGTCCTCCAAGACAAACGAACGTGCCACCGCCATCGCGGCCCTGGCACTGGAGACGCGGGCCGTGGTCCTGCTGGAAGCACCCCACCGGATTGAAGCGCTGGCGACAGCACTGGCCACTTTAGGAGAGCGACAACTGACCATCGGGCGCGAATTGACCAAACAATTCGAGGAAATCGCCACGGTCGCGGTCGGCACGTTTCCCGACTGGCTGCGCAGTGAACCCAATCGGAGCCGGGGTGAATTTGTGTTGGTGTTGCATCCGGCCGCAGTGACCGTCGAATCCGGCAGCGAGCAACGCGTGCTGGAACTGCTGTTGGCCGAGCTGCCTTTGAAGACCGCCGTGAAACTGGCTGCTGAAATCACTGGAGCCTCGCGCAACGCCTTGTACGACGCCGCACTGGAACTGAAGAAGGCGGGTGGCTAGCACCAGATCGGCACTCTCCAGTTGAGCGAGACATCAGCTTTACCTCAGCTTTAATACAAAGCGCCGTAAATTAAATAAGATACCGCTTCCATAAACCTTGGCTTATATTCAGCATGAATGAAACATTGAAGAATTTAGGGGGTGTTTTTCAACGCCTTTGGTATCGCGACCCAGGCGCGAACAAGCTCTACGTTAATGATGTGGCCGTGCGCATTCGGGCTGGACTCTTGCTGCTGATCCCCCTTTATATGGGGTTGACCTTGTATGACGTCGTGTTCGCGTCCCATTGGGTGGTCACGGGTGGACTCATCAAGGACACCTTTGATACCGACTTTGACGGGCGCATTCTCTACCACGTCGAAGCGGTTCGACGCACTTATGAATACTCCAAACAGACGTTCGTGCTGTTTTACGCCTTATTTGAAATGATCGCGGGCATGTTCCTGACGACCTCGCGGCTGTCTCCAACCATTTTGATCAGCAGCTTTTTGGCCAAGGGTAGCGAACCCGTTTGGAAGCCTTTGCTGCCCAAACGCTTTGCCTGGTCGATTGGCGCCACCTTGATCGTGACCTGTCTGATCTTTTTCAACCCGGAAGTCTTCGCAGGCTGGGTCAACCGGCTGACCGGCAGCGCCGTCCTGCCCACCACGTCCAATTTCATGTCGCACTGGGTCCCGTTGGTGCTGGTTTGGATCTGTTTGGGCTTTATGTGGATGGAAACGGTGTTGGGTGTTTGCGTGGGCTGCAAAGTCCACGCGCTCTTGGTCTGGATGGGCGTTTTAAAGGAAGAGTGCGACGCCTGCAACAATCTCTCCTGGGACTGAGAGGAGACATCTTTCTCGACAGACATGCGCCAAACGCTGGCGCATGGCGTCAACCTCAGTCGCCAAGACTTCAATCTTGCCGACAGCCACAGTCACCACCGTGTCGGGCGCAAAGAGCATCCCCGGTTGCCCCGGTACGACGAAGGCAACTACTGGAACGCTCTGAAGGCCATCAGCCAGCACTGCGGCCGCTATAGCGTCGGGATCACTGACAGGCAACACGCCAGTCAGGTGGACTGTGTCAGTCAGTGCCACGTACCCCCTTTTGTTGGTATCTCGTTTGCTGGTAGTTCAAAGTGCCAACAGGAAACCATCATTTATGTGTGATGTGATGCGATCTCGTGAAACTGTGAGGCAAGAAAAAACCCGCGATGCCAAGAAACATGCGGGTTTTGAGGTGTTGTGACATGTTAAAAACATGTCATCTGGTGCGGCTGGCGGGGATCGAACCCACGACCCTTGGCTTCGGAGGCCAATACTCTATCCACTGAGCTACAGCCGCATTTTGCAGACTGCATTGTAGGTGTTTTCGCAGGGGCTCCCGCTATAATCGCAGGTTGCGACCAACGCCCCCGATTATTTTTAGAGGACACCATGAGCGATAACAGCCAGGCCAATGTTCACGATGAAGCCCATACCGGACCCATCAAAAACCCCAAGCAATTGCTGCTTGCCGTTTTTTTCTCGTTTGTAGTCCCCGTATTCGCCATCATTGCCTTGGTTTACTACGTCACATCCGACAACAAACCCGCTGCTGGCGCAGTGAACCTGGAAAAATCCCTAGCGGCCCGGGTCCAGAAAGTTGGCACCATCGAAATTCGGGATGCCAACCGGCAACTCAAAAGTGGTGAAGAAGTCTTCAAGGCCCAGTGCTCGGTCTGTCACACCACTGGCGTGGCCGGTGCGCCGAAATTGGGCGATGCGGCGGCATGGAGCCCCCGCATTGCAACCGGTTATGAAGCACTGCTGACCTCGGCTGTCAAAGGCAAAAATGCCATGGGCCCGCAAGGCGGCGGTGATTTTGAAACGCTTGAAATCGGCCGTGCCGTGGTTTACATGGCCAACACCGCCGGCGGCAAGCTTGAAGAGCCCAAAGCACCGGCTGCTGCAGCCTCGGCCGCCAAATAAGACAAGGCTGCAAGGCCCACGGCATTTTGGCCTGTAGCTCCCGAATACATTGCGTAGGCAGCTACTTTTTTTGTAGTGCCTGCGGACTTCTCACATAGACGAACTGCAGCGGCAGATCGGCGGCAATCACGTCCTGCGGCACCCACAGGCCCTGCTCGACCGCATCCGCCACGTAGCCCATGTCCAGGGTATGCACCAAGCCAAAGCCGGTATCGGTTTGCAGGTACACCCGCCCCTGTTCATCGAGCAGGCAGCGCTGCAGCTGCGCGGGTTTGCCGGTATGGTCCTGAATGGACAGGTCCTCGTGCAACCGCCAGATCAGCGGCGTGACTTCTAGTTCGACATAGACGCGTTGCGGTCCATTCTGGAAAAACCATTGCCCCTGCGCGTCCGGCTCGTAGTTGCGCTCAATGAAGGCAATCAGTTTCTCGTGCTGCAACTGAGAGCCCTTGCTCTGTGGTGTGCCGCCAGCGAACGGACCCTGGGCCTGAGCCTGCTCGTCGCGCATGAACCAGTTGCCGCGGGCATCCAGCCCCAACCAGCCGTAACAATCGGGGACATCGGGCCACTTGGCCAGGGCTTGTTTGACCATGTCATCCATCAATTTCCTCCAGTGCGCAAGGGGTGGCGGGTGGCAAGTTGTGAAGCCAGCCAGCCGCCCACCGCGATCGGCATGGCGCTGACATGACCCGGTAGCGTCCCCTGGGCAAACCCGACGTGGCCACCGTGGTCGGGCTGCCACAGGGTCACCCGCTTGCCCACGTCTTTCTGCTGCGGCAGGCACCAGGCCGGCACAAAGGGGTCGTTGCGGGCATTCACCACCAGCGCCGGAATACGTATCTGCCGCAAATGCGGCAGAGCCGATGCACGGGACCAGTAATCTTCGGTACTTTTGAAACCATGCAGCGGGGCGGTGAAGGCATTGTCAAACGCATGCAGATCGCGCGCGGCACGCAAGGCCGCTGCATTGAATAGACCGGGGTGTTGCGCCAGTTTCTGCAGCGCTTTGGGCTTCATGGTATTCAAAAACATGCGGGTGTACACCAGCCGGTTAAAGCCGCGCCCGATGGCCCAGCCACTGGCCGCCAGATCTAGGGGTGCTGACACGCTGGCCACGGCCGCCACCACGCGAGCGGCCTGTTCACCCATTTCTTCGGCCCAGCGCAGCAGTGCATTGCCCCCGAGCGAAATGCCAACCGCCAGAATGGCACCTTGATGCTGCTGGCGCAAGCGCGCCAGCATCCAACCAATCTCTTCAAAATCGCCCGAGTGGTAAGCCCGCGGACCATGGTTCAATTCGCCACTGCAGCCGCGAAAATGCGGCACGGCAAAACCAAATCCACGCGTGCGGGCAAAGTCGGCAAAGGCCTCGGCATAGTGGCTGCCGGAGGAGCCCTCCAGCCCATGAAACAGCACCAGCAAGGCGTTACCGGCCGGGGCCTGCAACCAGTCCACATCAATGAAATCAGCATCCGGCGTGGTCCAGCGTTCGCGTCGGTACTGCGGTGGGGGACCGAACACCCGGCGGGCGTACAAAGCCGGCCAGATGGTTTGCAGGTTGCCTCCGGGCAACCAGGCCGGCGCTACATAGTTCATAGCTGTCATCGCATATAGATCGTGGGCTAGAGGCTTATTTAATGCAGAACGTGGGGTGTTTCACTAATTTCGTGCGCCTCCTGCTCCGCCCCCGA
>DAITMI010000050.1:0-20646 GCA_036835225.1 Rhodoferax sp.
GTAGAGGACTTTCACCTCCAAGTAAGTACGCCCTGCCGGGCGCACCAAAAAAAAAGCCCCGCAGAGCGAGGCCTTTTTGGGAATGGCGGTGAAAACTGGTTACAGCTTCTGCGCCTGCATGAAGCTGTCGAATTTTGCTTCCGTAAAGCGGAACCACAGATTCTGGTCCTTGCGGAAGGCCGACATGTCGTCGTACACCTTTTTCCAGTTCGGATTCTTGCCGCGCAGTTCCTCGTACAGGCCCATGGACTCCTTGAACGCCAGGTCCAGCACGTCTTTGGAGAACGGCAGCACTTTGGTCTTGGCGCCGACCAGCTGCTTGAGCGCCATGGGGTTCTTGGCGTCGTACTTGGCCTGCATTTCCACGTGCGCGTAGGCGGCAGCAGCTTCCACAATCGCCTTGTTTTCAGGCGACAGGGCGGCAAAAGCCTTGTCGTTGATGAAAACATCAAGCTCCGGACCACCTTCCCACCAGCCGGGGTAGTAGTAGAACGGCGCCACCTTGTTGAAGCCCAGCTTCTGGTCATCGTACGGACCGACCCATTCGGCCGCGTCAATCGTGCCTTTTTCCAGCGCCTGGTAAATCTCGCCGCCAGGAATGTTTTGTGGCACAGCACCCATGCGTTCCAGCACTTTGCCGGCAAAACCACCAATGCGCATCTTCAGGCCCTTGATGTCTTTGACCGACTTGATTTCCTTGCGGTACCAGCCGCCCATCTGGCAACCAGTATTGCCAGCCGGGAAGTTAATGATGTTGTAGTTCTTGTAAAACTCGCGCATCAGCTTGCCGCCGTTGCCTTCGTACATCCAAGCTGTCATCTGGCGGCTGTTCAGACCGAATGGAATGGCGCAACCCAGAGCAAAGGTTTCATCCTTGCCGAAGAAGTAATAGGGCGCGGTATGGCAGCACTCCACGGTGCCGTTTTGGACACCATCGACCACGCCGAACGCGGGCATCAATTCGCCAGCGGCGTGGGTGGAAATGGTGAACTTGCCGCCACTCATTTCGCCAACCTTTTTGGCAAAGGTTTCCGCGCCACCAAAAATGGTGTCAAGGGACTTGGGGAAACTCGACGCCAGGCGCCAGCGAATGTTTGCGCCTTGAGCATGCACTGCAGGCGCTGCGCCAGCAGCCAGCACGCCGGCAATGCCGGCATTTTTAATTACGGAACGACGATCCATCTTCATATACTCCTGTAACGACAGATTAAGGTGCTGCGATTTTAGGAGCGCTGGGGGATGGCGCTATTAGGAGTTACCCCCGCATACACCCGGGTGCAGCACAAATGACAAGGCCCCGGCATGCTTCGGATCGAAGTGATCCGCGGCACGCCAGGGCCTTGGGCAGGCTGGCTGAATTACAACTTTTGTGCCTGCATGAAGCTGTCGAAACGCGCTTCGGTGAAGCGGAACCACAGGTTCTGGTCACGGCGGAATGCCGAGAAGTCCGCGTAGATTTTCTTCCACGCCGGATTCTTGGCGCTGAGCTCGTCGTACAGGGCCATCGATTCCTTGAACGCCCGGTCCATCATGTCTTTCGGGAACGGCAGCACCTTGGTCTTGGCGGCCACCAACTGCTTGAGCGCGGTCGGATTCTTGGCGTCGTACTTGGCCTGCATTTCCAGGTGGGCATAGGACGCAGCAGCTTCCACGATGGCTTTGTTCTCCGGTGACAGGGCATCAAACGCCTTGTTGTTGATGAAGAATTCGAGCTGTGGGCCACCTTCCCACCAGGCCGGGTAGTAGTAGAACGGCGCCACTTTGTTGAAACCCAGCTTCTGGTCGTCATAAGGTCCGATCCACTCGGCCGCATCCAGCGTGCCTTTTTCCAGCGCCTGGTAAATCTCGCCGCCAGGAATGTTTTGCGGCACCACGCCCATGCGCTCCAGCACTTTGCCGGCAAAGCCGCCGACGCGGAATTTCAAGCCCTTCAGGTCGGCCACCGACTTCAGCTCCTTGCGGTACCAGCCGCCCATCTGGGCGCCGGTGTTGCCACCCGGGAAGTTGACGATGTTGTAGTTGCGGTAGAACTCGCGCGTGAGCTTGAGGCCATTGCCTTCGTACATCCAGGCGGTCATCTGGCGGCTGTTCAGACCGAACGGAATCGAGCAGCTCAGTGTGAAGGCATCGTCCTTGCCGAAGAAATAATAGGCCGCGGTATGGGCCATTTCGACCGTGCCGTTCTGCACACCATCCACCACGCCGAAGGCAGGCATCAGCTCGCCGGCGGCATGGGTGGAAATGACGAACTTGCCGCCGCTCATTTCATTGACTTTTTTGGCAAAGGTCTCAGCGCCACCGAACACCGTGTCCAGTGACTTCGGGAAGCTCGACGCCAGGCGCCAGCGAATGGCGGCTTGGGCGTGCGCAGCGGGTGCAGCACCAGCGGCCAGGATGCCGGCAATGCCAGCGTGTTTGATCACGGAACGACGATCCATCAAAATTACTCCAAAAAAACCGATTATTGAAAAATGTTCTGGCTTTCCATCCCGGATGCCAAAGCCAGGCCAGAGGGGGAGAATCTAACTTTTACAGGCGTAAACGCACCATTCACGCCACGACTTTGAGTACCGGCCGCGTCTGCGCCACCACTTCGGGGAACCGGTCTTCAATGGCGGACTGAATGCCATTGGCATCCAGACCCTGCAAGGCCATCAATTTGGCCTGGTCGCCGTGTTCGATGAATTCATCGCGCAGCCCCAGTTGCAGCAGCGGCTTGAGCACCCCGGCCGCATGCAACGCCTCCAGCACGGCGCTGCCGGCGCCCCCCATGATGGCGCCGTCTTCGAGGGTGACCAGCCCCTCGTGTTCGGCCGCCACGTTGAGCAGCAACTCGGTGTCCAGCGGTTTGGCCCAACGCATGTTGACAACGGTGGCATTGAGCTTGTTCGCCACTTCCAGGGCGGGATAGAGCAGCGTGCCAAAGGCCAGAATGGCAACGCCTTTGCCCGCGCGCTTGATCTCACCCTTGCCAAGTGGCAGGGCCTCCAGACCCGCCTGCACCGGCACGCCGGCACCGGCGCCGCGCGGGTAACGCACGGCCACCGGATGGTCCTGCTCGAACGCGGTGCTGAGCAACTGGCGGCACTCGTTTTCATCCGCCGGACAAGCCACACTGACATTGGGAATACAGCGCAAAAAGGGAATGTCATAGGCACCGGCATGGGTGGCGCCATCAGCGCCCACCAGTCCAGCGCGGTCGAGCGCAAACACCACCGGCAGGTTCTGGATGGCGACGTCGTGAATCAGCTGGTCATAGGCACGCTGCAGGAAGGTAGAGTAAATCGCGACCACCGGCTTCAGGCCCTCGCAGGCCAATCCGGCGGCAAATGTCACCGCGTGCTGCTCGGCGATGCCGACATCGAAATAGCGCGCCGGGAAACGTCTTTCAAACTCCACCATGCCAGAGCCCTCGCGCATGGCCGGGGTGATGCCGACCAACCGCGGGTCGTGCGCCGCCATGTCGCACAGCCACTGGCCAAACACCTGGGTGAAGGTCAGCTTGGGCGGCGTGCCGGGCTTTTGCAGGCCAATCAGGGGGTCAAATTTGCCGGGGCCGTGATAGGCCACTGGATCGGCTTCGGCCAGTTTATAACCCTGCCCTTTCTTGGTGACCACGTGCAAAAACTGCGGACCCTTGAGGTGCTTGATGTTTTCCAGCGTCGGGATCAGGGAATCGAGGTCATGCCCGTCGATGGGGCCGATGTAATTGAAGCCGAACTTCTCGAACAGCGTGGCCGGCACCACCATACCCTTGGCGGTCTCCTCAATGCGCTTGGCCAGTTCAAACAACGGTGGCGCACCTTTGAGCACCGTCTTGCCCGCGTTCTTGGCCGCGGCATAAAACTGGCCGCTCATCAGCTTGGCCAGGTAGCGATTCAGCGCCCCCACCGGCGGGCTGATGCTCATGTCGTTGTCGTTCAGGATGACCAGCAGGTTGCAGTCAGCCACGCCGGCGTTATTGAGCGCCTCAAAGGCCATGCCGGCGGTGAGGGCGCCGTCGCCGATGACGGCGATGGCGTGGCGTTCTTCGCCCTTGATTTTGGCCGCCAGCGCCATGCCCAGCGCCGCAGAAATGGAGGTGCTGGAATGCGCCGTGCCAAAGGCGTCGTACTCGCTTTCCGCGCGTTGCGGGAAGCCGCTCAAGCCACCCAGCTGACGCAAGGAATCCATACGCTCGCGCCGTCCGGTGAGAATTTTGTGCGGGTAGGTTTGATGACCCACATCCCACACGACCCGATCATGCGGGGTGTTGAACACATAGTGCAAGGCGACGGTGAGTTCCACTGTGCCAAGGTTGGAACTCAGGTGCCCGCCGGTTTCCGAGACGCTGCTCAACACATAGGCGCGCAGCTCGTCGGCTACGGTGGCCAACTCGGCACGAGGCAAGCGCCGCAGATCGGCGGGGTCATTGATGGTTTGCAGCAGTGGGTACAACTTGTTTGACATATGCTATGTTTTTTATAGCTATCAGCGCTTATTTTATAAGGGCTGAAGGCCTATTCCCTATATTTCATTGACACTATTTCCAAAATGCCTTTGATGGTTTGACCGGTTTCAGCTGGCGCGGTTCACCACCATCTTGGCCAGCCCCTCCAAGGCACGGGTATTGGGCAAGCCACTCTGCGCCAGTGCTGCCAGTGCCTGGCCCAGCAACTCCTGGGCATGCGCGGTCGAGCGCTCCAGCCCGAGCAGCGACACATAGGTCGGTTTGTCCTGGCTCGCGTCCTTGCCCGCGGTCTTGCCCAGCGTGGCCGAGTCGGCGGTCACATCCAGAATATCGTCCACCACCTGAAACGCCAACCCGATGGCAGCACCATAAGATTTGAGCGCAACCTGGGCCACGGCGGATACATCGCTGCAGGCGACCCCCATCATCACGCTGGCTTGCAACAAAGCACCGGTCTTGAGACGGTGCATCTCACGCAACTGGCGCTCGGTGAGGGGCAGACCAACACTGGCCAGGTCAATCGCCTGACCGCCTGCCATCCCGGCACTGCCGGCGGCCCGAGCCAGCAGACGACACAGTCGGGCCTGCCGCTCGGCAGGTATTCGGTCATCCTCGGGCGTCAATATTTCAAACGCCAGTGCCTGCAAGGCATCGCCGGCCAGCAAGGCACTGGCCTCGCCAAATTTGACGTGCACGGTCGGCTTGCCCCGACGCAGCACGTCATTGTCCATGCAAGGCATATCGTCATGCACCAGCGAATAGGCGTGAATCAGTTCCACCGCGCACGCGGCCCGCAGCGCCGCTTCGTGATCACTGGCGCGCAGCGCTTGTTGGTCCGGCGGGACGTCACGCACCGCCTCCCACGCCGCCAACACCAGCAGCGGGCGCAGCCGCTTGCCGCCGTCCAGCACGGCGTACCGCATGGCAACGACCAACTCGGCGGGCGCGCCATGGTCGCCCCCGGCCGGCGCGTCGGCCGTCACCCAGCGCTCAAGTGCGCGCTCGACGCTGTCCAGGTGCGCGGCGCTCCAGGCTCCCAGGTCAAACATGCCCCCCACGCTGGCGGCTTGCGCCGCTGCGCTGCCCCCTGGGGGAGCCTTCACGCCTTGGGCCGTCCCAGCGTTGCGCTCTGCCATATCGTTCACTCGGGTGTCCATGTTTTCAGCGCCCCCTGATCGAGCACCTTGATCTGCCCTTCGACCACTTCCAGTCGGTCACGGCAAAACTTGAGTAGCTCAGCCCCACGCTGGTATCCCGTCAGCAGTTGTTCCAGGGGCAGATCGCCCGACTCCAGCCGAGCCACCAGCTGCTCAAGCTCTTCCAGAGCGGCTTCGTAACTGGCCGGGGTAGCTGAAACAGGGCGGGGGGCAGAGGCCATAGGGCGGGAAATTCCTTGGGTGAAAAAAGGTTATTTTAGACGCCGGGGTAAAGCAGGTGGCAAAGGTGGGGCTAAAAGAGCCAGGCCATCGCTCCAAATTCGGCGCATCTCTTAATAATGGGGCCGGCAGGTACAATCCAGCCTCTTTGCACCGGCCCCGGCCGGCTCCCTTTGTACCGCGCTTTGGCGCATCTCCCTGTGGGGAGTCTTTAGGTCAGGACTCATGTCTGATTTAAGTCTTCAACTGCAGCAGGCCACCGGCCAACTACCAGTTTCAAGCTATTTTGACGAAGCGCTGTACCAGCGTGAACTCGAAAATATTTTCCAGCGTGGGCCCCGCTATGTGGGGCATTCCTTGAGCGTGCCCAACGTGGGTGATTACTCGACCCTGCCGCAAGAAGCCCAGGGGCGTGCCCTGGTGCACACGCCCGGTGGCATTGAGCTCATTTCCAACGTGTGTCGCCACCGCCAGGCGCTGATGCTGCGGGGACGCGGCTCGGTCAACACCACGCAAGCCGGCACGGCCGCGGGCAACATCGTGTGCCCGCTGCACCGCTGGACCTACAGCGGCAGTGGGCCGCAACCGGCAGGTACCCTGCTGGGCGCGCCCCATTTTGCGCACGACCCCTGCCTGAACCTGAACAACTACAAACTGCGCGAATGGAATGGCCTGTTGTTTGAAGACAATGGCCGTGACATTCACGCTGACCTGGCCGGCATGGGGCCGGCGGCCGATCTGGACTTCACCGGCTTTGTGCTCGACAAGGTGGAAATGCACCAGTGCAACTACAACTGGAAGACCTTCATCGAGGTCTATCTGGAGGACTACCACGTCGGCCCGTTCCACCCGGGCCTGGGTGGTTTTGTGACCTGTGATGACCTGCGCTGGGAGTTCAAGGAACACTATTCGGTGCAAACCGTGGGCGTGGCCCCACAAACCGGCCGCGCTGGCAGCCCGGTTTACCAGCGCTGGCAGGATGCGCTGCGCAACTACCGCCAGGGCGAGCCGCCCAAGCAGGGAGCAATCTGGCTCACCTATTACCCGCACATCATGGTGGAGTGGTATCCGCATGTGCTGACGGTGTCCACGCTGCACCCGATGGGGGTGGACAAGACCATGAACATGGTCGAGTTCTATTACCCGGAGGAAATCCAGGCCTTCGAGCGTGAATTCGTCGAGGCCCAGCAAGCCGCCTACATGGAAACCTGCCTGGAGGACGACGAGATCGGCGAGCGCATGGACGCCGGACGCCGCGCGCTCTTGCTGCGCGGCGACAACGAAGTCGGGCCGTACCAAAGCCCGATGGAAGATGGCATGCAGCACTTTCACGACTGGTATCGCCGCCAAATCCAGCTCTGACGCCGATGCAAGCGCTCTGGATGGTTCTGGGTTCTTTCTTCTTTGCCACCATGGCGGTGGGCATCAAGGTCGCCTCAGTCGATTTCAACACCTTTGAGCTGGTGTTTTACCGCGGTGTGGTGAGCATCATTTTCATGGGCCTGGTGTTGCGCGCGCGCGGCACGCCGCTACGCACCCCCGTTCCGATGATGCACGCCTGGCGTAGCGTCATTGGTGTGCTGTCGCTCGGTTCGTGGTTTTATGCCATTGCCCACCTGCCGCTGGCCACGGCCATGACGTTGAACTACATGAGCGGTGTCTGGGTGGCGGCTTTCATTGTCGGTGGGGCCGTGCTGTATGGCCAGGCGCAACGCCAGGGCCCCCTGATGGCGACCGTGCTGGCCAGCTTTGCCGGGGTGGTGATGATGCTGCGGCCGACGCTGGACCAGAACCAGTTGTTTGCGGGCCTGATCGGCCTGCTCTCGGGGATGGGCGCGGCGCTGGCTTACATGCAGGTCACGGCCCTGGGCCGGGTCGGTGAACCCGAGGGCCGCACCGTGTTTTATTTCTCGCTCGGCTCTGCCGTCGCTGGTCTGGCCGGCATTGTGTTCACTGGCCTCACGCCCTGGTCGGCGGTGAGCTGGCAGGCCGCCGCCTGGCTGGTGCCGATTGGCGTGCTGGCATCGCTGGGGCAATGGTGCATGACGCGCGCCTACAGCCGCGGCTCGACCCTGCTGGTGGCCAATCTGCAGTACGCCGGCATTGTGTTTGCCGCCTTCTACAGCCTGCTGCTGTTTGGCGACCAGATTCCGCTGCTTGGCTGGGCCGGCATGGGCGTGATTGTGACCAGCGGCCTGGCTGCCACCGTGCTGCGCACGCGCACCCTGCCCAATACTCCGGCGGAAGAACATTAAACCTGACGCCTTTGAAGGACACCCGTCTGATGTACACCACCCTGATCTCCGCGCCACAGCTCCAGGCCCTGCAGAAAAGCGGCCAGCCCTGCATGGTGTTTGATTGCAGTTTCGAGCTGATGCAGGCCGGCGCCGGCGAGCGGCAATACCAGCAGGCGCACATCCCCGGCGCGGTGCGCGCCGACCTCGACTTGCACCTGAGCGCGGCCAAGACCGCGTCTGACGCCGCATCGGGCGGCCGTCACCCCCTGCCCTCGCGGGAAAGCTTCGCCGCCTGGCTTGGCAACATCGGCTTTGGCAAGCACATGCAGGCCGTGGTGTATGACCGTCAGGGTGCCAACTACTGCGGCCGCCTGTGGTGGATGCTGAAATGGGCCGGCCATGAGGCGGTGGCGGTGCTGGACGGTGGTTGGCAGGCATGGCAGGCCCATGGTGGCGAAACGCACAGCGGCCAGAGCAATACAGGGGTGGCCGGCAACGGCCTGCCAACTTCAGCATCAAAATACGCTCTAGCCCCCGCCAAGACTGCGCTGATAGCTACTGAAACAATAGCAAATCAGCTCGGGCGGCCAACACAGAACCTCATCGACGCCCGCAGCACGCCCCGCTTCAAGGGCGAGGTGGAGCCGCTCGACCCGGTGGCCGGTCATATCCCCGGCGCGCTGAACCGCCCGTTCAACTTGAACCTGGGTGCTGACGGCAAGTTCAAAGCGGCCGCCGAGCTCAGGGCCGAGTTTGAGGCCCTGTTGGCCGGGCGCGATCCCGCCAGCGTGGTGCACTACTGCGGCAGCGGCGTCAGCGCCGTGCCCAATCTCCTTGCCATGGAAGTGGCCGGACTGGGACGCACCGGACTGTATGCCGGCAGCTGGAGCGACTGGTGCAGCGAGCCGACGCGGCCGGCGGCACAGAGCTGAATCGGGTGACGCGGCTCAGCGCCCGTGCGCCAGGCCACTGACCCACGTCACCAGTCCAATACCGATCAATAGCCAGCTAATCTGGGCGGCGGTCTCCCGTGCCGTCAGGCGTTTTTGCAGCTGAGGAATCAAATCTGCCAGCGCCACATAAACAAAGCTGCTGCTGGCCACCACCAGAAAGTACGGCAAGTAATCCTGCAACTGCTCCACCAGCCAGTAACCGACCAGGCCACCCAGCGCGGTCACGGCCCCGGCCAGCGTCACCTTGACCAGCGCCACCTGCTTGCTGCCGGCGCCAGCGCGCAACACCATCAGATCCCCCATGTGGTGCGGCACCTCGTGCGCCAGCACCGCCAGAGAAGCAATGGCACCCAGGCGCATGTCGGCCATGAAGGCCGAGGCGATCATCACCCCGTCGCCAAAGCAATGCACGCTGTCACCGGTCAGCACCGCCCAGCTACCGGCCTTGGGTGCATGGCTATGGGCCTGCCGCTCTTCGGCAGGGTCATGAACGTGAAGCTGATCACACGGCGAGTCATGGTGATGCTCATGCCCGTGGTGCCAGAGCTCGGCTTTGTCGAGCAGGAAGAAAAAAATCAGACCCACCAGCAGCGTGATAAACAAATCATGCGCACTGGCCTGGCTCTCGAACGCCTCCGGCAACAAATGCAGAAAGGCGGTGGCCAGCAAGGCACCCGCCGCCAGGCTGAGCATGTGCTGCGTGTAGCGCGCCAGCACGCCAAAGCTCAAGGCCGCGGCCAGCCAGACGCTGCCAATGCCAGCCGTCAGGGTACCCAACACAATTGCTATTAAAATCATAGCTGTATACGCTTTCTTTATGTGGGTCATAGCCCTATTTGATCACTAAATTCAGAGCTTCCAGCCGGGTCGGTGTTCGACCTGCGGTTTATCTTATCAACCGTGTCAAGGGGGTGGCATCCGCCGCGCCGCCCAGCCTGAACATGGGCGACCTGTCAAGCGGACATCCATCCCCAAAGCAGCCGCTAGTTTGATGCATGAAGAGGGATTTGAACCTGTTATCGTTGACAAATAGCATGACACCCATGCCGGACTGATCAAATAATGCCTTTATCCATGAGATCGTCGCGCAACCCTGTCAAGCCCCTGTGGCTGGCTCTGCTGGCTATGGTAGCGCTCGTGTCGGAAACGGTGGCATGGTGGTGGGCCAGCGAATTAGCGGGTGGCCCGTCGCTGCAAGGTCCGACCCTGCTCGGACTGGGCGGTGTGCTCTGTGCACTGGCAGCAGCCCTGTTGCTGTGGCGACAAATCGTGCCCAGCCCGGCGGCGCTGCTCAACTCTGCGGGTGACGAGCCCGAAGCGGCAACGCTGCAGCGGCAACTGTCGGCGGCGAAGCTTGAAGGGCGGCAGGCCCGCCAATTGCTGGCGTCCAGCCTGGATACGCTGGACGTGGGTCTGGAGATTTGGGACGCGCAGGATCGGCTGATGCTCTACAACAAAAAAATCAACCGCATGTACCCCCATTTTCATACGGCGGCGGACATTGGCCAGACCTTTGAAGCGCTGGTGCGGGCCAAGCTGAAACACCGTCTGATCCCGGCCGCCATCGGACGCGAAGAAAAGTGGTTGGCACAACATCTGGCAACGCGCGGCAGGCACAAGGAACAGCAGCTGAAGGAGCTCGCGGGCAACCAGTGGGTCCATACCTGCGAAACGCGAACACCGGAGGGCAATCTGGTGGCCTCCTGGGTCGATGTCACGGAACTGGTGCGCCAACGCAAAGTGCTGGAGGCCAGTAACCAGCGACTGGCCCAACAGTCCACGATGGACGAGTTAACCGGCCTGGCCAACCGCAGGCGCTTTGACCAAGCCTTGGTTACCGAATGGCAACGGGCGGCCCGCAGCGGCACCCCCTTGAGCCTCTTGATGGTCGATATCGATCACTTCAAGCAATACAACGATAACTATGGGCATGTGGCCGGCGACGAATGCCTGCGCCGGGTGGCCGGGGTGCTGGAGCATTGCGTGCGCCGCGCCGGCGAAATGGTCGCGCGTTATGGCGGTGAGGAATTTGTGATGTTGCTGCCCGGCGCCGATATGGCCCACGCCTGTGAAACCGCCGAAAAATGCCTGCAACTGATGCAAAAAGAGATCGTGCCGCATGTCGCCTCACCCACGGCGGACCAGGTGACGTTCAGCATTGGTGTGGCGTGCCTGCTGCCGGACGTCACGCTGGAGCCCTCCACCCTGGTGAATGCCGCCGACACCGCCATGTACCGCGCCAAGTCCGGCGGGCGGGCGCGTTTTGAGGTAGCCGACCAAGCCGACTGGGACATTGACAAGGACACCCCCCGCACCCGGCCCGCCCCACTGAGCTGAAGGTCAGCCGGGGCCCTGTCGCAGGCGCCGCTCAATGCGCTTTGTCCCAGTTCGGCCCGACGCCGACCTCGGCCAGCAAAGGCACCTTGAGATGGGCGACACCGGCCATCAGGCGCGGGATCTCATGCCTGACCCAGCTCACTTCTGACTCGGGCACTTCAAACACCAGTTCGTCATGCACCTGCATGATCATTTTGGTGCCCCGTTTTTCCTCGTCCAGCACCTGCTGCACCTTGACCATGCTGAGCTTGATCAGGTCCGCCGCCGTGCCCTGCATGGGCGCATTGATGGCGGCGCGCTCGGCACCGCTGCGACGCGGGCCGTTGGGCGAATTGATCTCGGGCAGGTACAGACGACGGCCAAACACGGTTTCCACATAACCGCGGGCCTTGGCGGAGAGTTTCGTTTCGTCCATGTAGCGCTTGACACCGGGATAGCGCTCAAAGTAGCGTTCGATGTAGTTCTTGGCGGCGGTGTTGTCTATGCTCAAGGCGCGCGCCAGGCCATAGGCGCTCATGCCGTAAATCAGGCCGAAATTGATGACCTTGGCGTAACGGCGCTGCTCGCTGGTGACCTGATCGGTACTGACGCCAAACACCTCGGCGGCGGTGGCGCGGTGCACATCCATGTTGTCATGGAAGGCCAGCAGCAGTGCCGCATCGCCACTGATGTGCGCCATGATGCGCAGCTCTATCTGGCTGTAATCGGCGCTGGCAATCACACTGCCGGCTGGCGCCACAAAAGCCTCACGCACGCGCCGGCCTTCCGCGGTGCGGATCGGGATGTTCTGCAGATTCGGGTCGTTGCTGGAGAGGCGCCCGGTCACCGCCACCGCCTGCGCGTAATGGGTGTGCACGCGGCCGGTGCGCGGATTGGCCAGTTGGGCCAGCTTGTCGGTGTAAGTGCCCTTGAGCTTGGCCAGGCCGCGGTGCTCCAGAATCTTGGCCGGCAGCGGGTAATCTTCGGCCAGTTTTTGCAGCACTTCATCATCGGTGCTGGGCGTGCCGGTGGGGGTTTTTTTGACAATCGGCAGGCCGAGCTTGGTGAAGAAAATCTCGGCAATCTGCTTCGGGCTGCTCAAATTGAACGGTTGGCCCGCGAGCTCGTGCGCTTCTTTTTCCAGCTGCAGGATGCGCTGGCCCAGTTCATGGCTTTGCGCCGCCAGGATCGGGGCGTCAATCAGCACGCCATTGCGCTCAATGCGGTAGAGCGCTTCGCTGCTGGCGATTTCCAGCTCGTAGATGTAGCGCAATTTATCGTCGGCCTGCAGCCGCGGCCACAGGACCCGGTGCACGTCCAGCGTCTGGTCCGAGTCCTCGCACGAGTAGTGGGCGGCGCGGGCAATGTCCACCTGCGAGAAGGAAATCTGATTGGCACCCTTGCCGCACAAGTCTTCATAGTTGATGCCGCTGCGCCCGAGATGGCGCTCGGCCAGACTGGCCAGGCCGTGCGGCTTGTGCACTTCGAGCACATAGCTTTGCAGCATGGTGTCGTGGGCGTAGCCCTGCACCTCGATGCCATGGTTGGCAAACACATGGCGGTCGTATTTGATGTGCTGGCCCAGCTTCTTGTTGCTGGCGTCTTCCAGCCAGGGCTTGAGCCGCGTCAGCACCTCGTCACGCGGCAATTGCGCGGGCGCGTCGGGGTAGTTGTGCGCCAGCGGGATGTAGGCCGCTTCGCCCGGTGTCACGCTGAAAGACACGCCCACAATTTCGGCACGCATCTCGTCCAGCGAGGTGGTTTCGGTGTCCACCGCCACCAGCTCGGCCGCCTGCACGCGTGCCAGCCAGGCGTTGAACGCCTCCCAGGTGAGGATGGTGTCGTAGGCCAGCGTGGTCAGGCTGCCAGCGGCAGTGGCGGGTTCGTCGGGCTCGTCGAACAAGCCCGGTTCACGGTTCACCCCACTCCGTTCGCCCTGAGCTTGTCGAAGGGTTTCGACAGGCTCAGCCCGAACGGGGTTTGTGGCGCTTCCGCCCATCGCCCTGGCCAGGCCCTTGAACCCGTACTTATCATAAAAAGTGACCAGAGCCCCCGTATTTTCTTCGCCAGTAGCTATTGAATCCATAGCAGGAAGCTCAGGCACCCAGCCATTCAGATCACAGTCGGTCTTGATAGTCAGCAACTGCCGCCCGATCGGCAGCCAGTCCAGCGACTTTTTCAGGTTCTCACCCACCACACCCTTGATGGCATCGGCGTGGGCCACCACGCCGGCGAGCGAGCCGTATTCCTGCAGCCACTTGGCAGCAGTCTTGGGGCCGACCTTGGGCACACCCGGCACGTTGTCGATGGCGTCGCCCACCAGGGTCTGAAAGTCCACCATCAGATGCGGCGGCACGCCAAATTCGGCCTCCACGCCGGCCAGGTCGCGAACGCGGCCATTCATGGTGTCGATGATGGTGATGTGGGAGTTGACCAGCTGGGCCAGGTCCTTGTCGCCGCTGCTCACAATCACTTCAATGCCCTGCTTGGCAGCCGTCACTGCCAGCGTGCCGATCACGTCGTCGGCCTCCACGCCAGGGACGTCCAGCACCTTCCAGCCCATCAGCCGCACCACTTCATGAATGGGTTCGATCTGCAGACGCAAGTCGTCTGGCATCGGCGAGCGGTGACCCTTGTACTCCGGGTAGAGCGCATCGCGAAAAGTCGGCCCCTTGGCGTCAAAGACACAGGCCGCGTAATCCGCCTTCACGTCCTTGCGCAGCTTTTGCAGCATGTTGATCATGCCCCTGATGGCGCCGGTGGGGGCACTGGCCGGGTCGCCCGGCACGGCGCGCAAATCGGGCATGGCATGGAAGGCACGGTACAAGTAGCTGGAGCCGTCCACCAGCAGCAGGGTTTTGGGCTTGGATTGGGAGTCATTCATGCGCCCATTTTGCCTGTGACAGGCGCGGTACCAGTGGTTCTACAATCAGGCCATGCGTGCCCTCCTCCTTCTTACCCTTTCCCTGTCGTGTACCAGCATCTGCCTGGCACAGGCGCCAGCTGCTGCCGATCAACCCAAAACAGCGACCCCGGGCGCCACCGGCGGCATCGAAAAACGCACCGAGCGCATTCAGATTGAAGACGCCGGCACGCGCATTGACGAGTTGCGCGTCGGCGGCGAAACCAAAACCATCACGGTTCAACCCAAGGGCAGCATGCCGGCGTATCAAGTTCAGCCCACCAGCGGCGAGCGCAGCTGGAAAATCCTGGGCTTCTGATTCATGGCGGTTTACACAGAAGTCTCTGCCAAAGAGGCCCGCGCCCTGCTGCGACAACTCAAACTGGGTGACCTCAAAGCCCTGAAGGGATGCGCCGGCGGCATCGAAAACACCAACTACTTCGTCACCACCGAACTCGAAGGTGAAACCCGCGAGTACGTGCTCACCCTGTTCGAGCGGCTGAGCTTCGAGCAATTGCCGTTCTACCTGCGTTTGATGAAGCACTTGGCGCAGCGCGGCATACCGGTGCCCGACCCGACCGCCAACGCCCGCGGCGAGCTGGTGTTTGAGCTCAATGGCAAACCAGCGGCGGTGGTCAACAAGCTGCGCGGCAAAAGCGAGCTTCACCCGACCCCGGCCCACTGCGCGGCAGTTGGCACCATGCTGGCCAAAATGCATCTGGCCGGTCGCGATTTTTCGATGGCACAACCCAATCTGCGAGGGCTGGCCTGGTGGGTTGAGACCGTGCCAGTGGTGCTGCCCTATTTAAATCCTGCCCAAGCGGCCCTGATCCAGAGCGAACTGGCCTACCAAAACCACATTGCCGTATCGTCTGCCTACGCGGCCCTGCCACGCGGTCCGATTCACGCCGACCTGTTTCGGGACAACGTGATGTTTGAAAACCTGGACGGCCAACCCCAGCTCACCGGTTTCTTCGACTTCTATTTTGCCGGTGTGGACACCTGGCTTTTTGATATTGCCGTCACCCTGAACGACTGGTGTGTCAACCTGGAAACGGGCACCCACAACGCCGAGCACTTTCAGTGCTTCATGGACGCCTACAGTGCGGTGCGCCCGCTTGACGGGGCAGAGCGGGCCATGCTGGCGGCCATGCTGCGTGCCGGCGCCTTGCGGTTCTGGATTTCACGTCTGTGGGATTACCACCTGCCACGCGAAGCCAGCATGCTCAAGGCCCACGATCCCGGCCATTTCGAGCGGGTGCTGCGCGAGCGGGCCACCCACCCCGTCACCCTGAACGAACGCGCGACCTGACCATGAAACTGAACATTGTTCCCGCCCGTACCGGCGCCGCCTGGGTCAAGCTCGGCATGCGGACGTTTTTCAAACAACCGCTGGCACTCGCCGGTCTGTTTTTCATGTTCATGGCGGTGATGACCGTGGCCAGCCAGATTCCCGTCATTGGCATCGCGCTGGCCATGATGCTGCTGCCGGCCGCTACGCTGGGGTTGATGGCAGCCACGCGGGAAGCGACCGACGGCCGCTTCCCCATGCCCATCGTCTTGCTGGCGGCGTTTCGCGCCGGCAAGCAACAGGCGCGCGCCATGCTGCTGCTGGGTGCCCTGTATGCATTGGGTTTTCTACTCGCGATGGGAGCCTCCTGGCTGGTGGACGGCGGTGGCTTCGCCCGCCTTTATCTGGGGGGCGACACGCCCACCCGCGAAATGATGCTGACGTCTGATTTTCAGGCGGCGATGTGGGTTTTCATAGGGCTGCATCTGCCGCTGTCCTTGCTGTTCTGGCATGCACCCGCACTGGTGCACTGGCATGGCTTGCCGCCAGTCAAAAGCCTGTTTTTCAGCTTCGTGGCCTGTTTGCGCAATTTCTGGGCGTTTGCGATCTTCGGTCTGATGTGGCTGGTGGTGCTGGTGCTGGTCGTGCTCGGCGTCACCACCTTGGCGGCCCTGCTGGGCAACCCTGGCTTGGCCGGCGACCTCCTGTTTCCCGCCCTCCTGCTGATGGCGTCCATGTTTTTCACGTCGCTGTACTTCACCTTCCGCGACAGTTTTGAGCCGCCGCCAGAAACGACTCGATAACCCGGCGTGCTCGTCGGTACGGCCATGCCGGCGCCTGGCCGTGCAGCCGGTCAGGGACTGATCGACAACAGAACCCTGTCGGGCGGCGCAGCCGGCGATGAAAAGCGGGTGGGCAGCAGCTGTCACGACAGCGTCACAGACGCTCAATACGCTAGCGACTGTGACTGCCACCCCGCCCTCCACGCCCCGCCCGCGCACCATGAACACCTCATTTCGATTGCCCTTCGACGCCAGCCGCCAGAGCGGCTTCACCACACCGCTGCGCCTGTTGCTGGCCACCACGGCGGCTTTCTGGATGGGTACGGCCCAGTCGCACGTAGTGACCACAACAGTGTCACGGCAAGTGACGGAGTTGCGTTTTCGCGATTTCTTTCGCACGCCCGCGGAGCGGCCCGGACTCGACATCAGCGACACGCTGCGTCAGGCCGATGGACAAACGGTGCGACTGGTGGGTTACATGGTGCAGCAAGAAAACCCGGTGCCGGGCCGCTTTCTGCTAACTCCCCGCCCGATGCAGATGAGCGCGCATACCGATCGTGACACTGACGATCTGTCCTCTGCCACGGTGATGGTCTATCTCGACCCCAGTCAGCAGGACCAGGCCGTACCGCATGTGCGCGGGCTGGTGACGGTGAGCGGCATGCTGAGCCTCAGCCGTCATGAAGACTGTGATGACCGGGGGGCATCGGCACATCTCCAGCTCGACGCTGAGGCCGCTCGCACGATGAATGCCTTTGAATTGACCGGCTACGTGCACAAGCTCCAGCACCGGCATTGAGGCCGTTTACCGCGTCCGCACGAGGGGCGCAACGCATCAGCAAGCGTCAGTGCCAATAGAATGATGGCCGCGGCTTGGGTAAAGACGATCTTGTCTTCACTCCCAACGTTGCAGGAGCCTTGCCGCCATGAAATTTAGCACCCGTCTGTTCCTATGCTGCGCCATTCCAGCTGTTCTGTTCATTGCGGGCCTGAGTTCCAGCATCTGGGGTCTGATCCGCACCCAGCACCAGTTTGACAACTACATCAGAACCGAACAGACCATCCGGACCGGCTTGTCAGAGATGTACGCCCAGGGCTTGCAGATGGGCCAGGCGCTGCGCAACATGATGCTGGACCCCCGCCAATCCGAAAGCCCGTGAAAACCTCACCGCGGCCCAGGCCGCGTTTGACAAGGCCTACAAGGACACCGCCGCCACGGCACGGGGCACACAGTTTGAGCCCCAGCTTAGCGCGCTGGTGCCTTTGCGCACCGCACAGGGCCAGGCTCAGGACAAGGTGATCGCGGTGCTGACCACCGATACAGCCGAAGCCATCAAAACACTCAACGCCGCCGAAACGCCCGCCTGGCGACAACTCCGCGCCGAACTGATCAAGCAAATCGGGGCCGCCACCAAGGTTTCCGAAGAGACCCACCAGACGGTGCAGGCCAACGCCAGCCGCGCAACGCTGATCGCCATTATCCTGAGCTGTCTGGCCACGGCGGTCGCTGTGGCGCTGGCGATTGTCGTGCTGCGCTCGCTGCAGCGCGAGCTGGGTGGCGAGCCCAGCACCGCACGCGATTCCATGGCGCAAGTGGCGCAGGGCAACCTGTCGGAGCATCTGCCGGCAATTGAGGGCGACCACAGCCTGATGGCCGGACTAGGCCAGATGCAACGGGCGTTGCGCGAGGTGGTGGGTCAGATCCGCAACTCGGTCGAATCGATCACGACCGCCTCGTCCGAGATTGCCGCGGGCAACCAGGACTTGTCAGCCCGCACCGAACAAACTGCATCCAATCTGCAGGAGACCGCGGCCTCCATGGAGCAGTTGACCGGTACGGTCAACCAGTCCGCCGACTCTGCCCGCCAAGCCACGCAGCTGGCGTCCTCGGCAGCGGCGGTGGCGGCACGCGGCGGCGAGGTCGTGTCCCAGGTCGTCACCACCATGGAAAGCATCAATGCCTCTTCCAAAAAGATTGCCGACATCATTGGCGTCATTGATGGCATCGCGTTCCAGACCAATATCCTGGCCCTGAACGCTGCGGTCGAAGCGGCGCGTGCCGGGGAACAGGGCCGCGGTTTTGCCGTGGTGGCCAGCGAAGTGCGCAGCCTGGCCGGACGCTCCGCCGAAGCCGCCCGGGAAATCAGGAGCCTGATTGCCGATTCCGTGGGCAAGGTCGAGGCAGGTTCCCGACTGGTCGGTGATGCGGGGCAGACCATGACTGAAATCGTCAGCTCGGTGCAGCGGGTCGCCGACATCGTGGGTGAAATCAGCGCGGCGACCAGTGAACAGTCCAACGGCATTTCGCAAGTCAACAGTGCCATCAGCAACCTGGACCAGATGACGCAGCAGAATTCGGCGCTGGTAGAAGAGTCGACGGCGGCGGCTGAAAGCCTGAAAGACCAGGCTAGTCGGCTGGCGCAGGTGTGCGCGCAATTCAATCTGGGTCGGGCCTGAATCTGCAGCCCATCCAGCGCCCGTGTTCCCGGGTGCAATCCCCTTCAGCGGGCCTGAGCGTGTGCCTCATGCCGGTCTGCAAACAACCCAGTTGAAGCGGCATTGATGGCACGCAAGAGGATGTTAGCTTGACTTTTCGCAACGGCACTCCTGATTGGAGGCAGTTGAATTAAGCCATCGTCAGGGCATCCCGTGGTCTTTTTTCCAGAAGGGGGGGAACTTGCTTTCGAACCGATGCATCCGAGGCTGGGCACTTGCTGTTCTGAGTTCGCTCGTAGTCGCCTGTGGCGGTGGCGGTGGTAGTAGCGGCAGCTCGGACGACAGCTGGTTGTATCCGTTGTGGGTCGAAACGGATGTGCGCGTGGCCGATATTGACGGCGATGGCCGCGCTGACGTGGTCACGCTGGCCCAGCTCTCCTCCAACATGTCGCAGCGCGAAGGGCGGCTGGTGGTGCGGCGGCAGACAGCGCCCGGCCTGTTTGCACCAGCGCAGACTTATGTCGTCGGCGTTTACCCGTGGAAGCTGGCCCTGGGTGATATTGATGGCGACGGTGCCGCGGACCTGGTGGTCACCGACGTCGGCAGCACTTCAGCGACGACTGGTCGCGCGGTGTGGCTGCTGCGCCAGGACGCAGGCAACCGCGGCCACTTCCTGGCCCCGCAGCGCCTTGGGATCAGCCCGACCAGCCCCTACGGCGTGGTGGTCGGCGATGTGAACGGCGACAACCTGCCCGACATTGTGATCGCCGATTCGCCAGCCACCGGCGTGGGCGCCACGGTGCTGTACCAGGACGCGGTCCAGCGCGGCACATTCCTCGCTCCGGCCCTGCTGGCCTTGCCGGGCGAAGCAACGGCCGTGGCGATCGGCGATCTCGATGGCGATGGCCGCAGCGACCTGGTATTTCGGGTGCTGCTGTCGCAGACCAACTTCGTACCCAACACCGCCCTCGTTGTTCGCTACCAGCAGGCAGGCGGCGTGCTGGCGCCGGCGGTGACCCTGTCAACCCAGACAGGACTCAACAGCCAACTTCTAACCATCGACCATTACGACACCAATGGCGTGCGCGATGTGGTGGAATTTTTCACCCCGAGCAGCACCGCCTTTCAGGCCAAGGTCACCACCTTGTTGCAGAGCAAGCCACCGGGTACGTTCGGCACCGTGGATACACCTCTGGCGGGCGTCAACGGCCTGGATGGCGGGGTGGTGGCGGACCTCGATGGTGATGGCCGCCCGGACTTTGCCAGCGTGGGGGCTTATCCTGTAGGCTCACCCTCGACGGTCTCCTCCAGCCTGAATATCTTCATGCAAAACGGCAGCGGCGCCTTCACCTTGAGAACGAGCACCGCCATGCCATTTCCAGCAACCCGGGTCGCGGCCGGTGACATCAACGGTGACGGCTTGAACGATCTGGTCGCGCTGGGTGGCAACAACCGTGTCACTCTGTTGTTGCAATCCGCCACGTCGCCGGGGACATATCTTGCGCCACTGTTCTTGAACTAAGCCGCTCAACGCAAAGCCCGGCGCCATCGAGGCATCGATTCAGCCCGCTTGTTGCCGTTCATTCATCATCACGCACCGGCAGGCCGTGGTGTTGCGCCCACTCCTTGGCCTTGGCGATGGCGATGCGGATCGCCCGTCCCTCGTCCATGCCCTCGGCCAGCAGCGCGTTGGCGATCGCTATCGCCTTGAGTCGTGCAGGCTCGCTCAGATGCCGCATGGATGGCGGAAAGTAGTCGGCATTCCAGGGCATCGTTCAGCTCCCGGTTGGACTCAGGCGCGCAGCACGCATTTTTCGTACAAGCCGAGCATGCGTCCGGCCGGGTCG
The DNA here is from genome assembly GCA_036835225.1 of Rhodoferax sp. Classification (GTDB taxonomy): domain Bacteria; phylum Pseudomonadota; class Gammaproteobacteria; order Burkholderiales; family Burkholderiaceae_C; genus Rhodoferax. The sequence goes on from DAITMI010000050.1 coordinate 20,591, forward strand.
TACTTGGCCTTCAGGGCGTCATACTGCGTCATGCCGTAGGCTTGTGCAAACTCTTC
>DAITMI010000051.1:0-20589 GCA_036835225.1 Rhodoferax sp.
CTGCTGGCGGTGGCCGCCATTGCCAAGCCGGAAGACTTTTTCAGCATGCTGCGCGCTCAGGGTTTGCGTCTGGCACGCACCATCGCGCTGCCGGACCACTATGATTTTAATAGCTGGTCGCCCAATGAATACGAGGGCTACACCCTCATTTGCACTGAAAAAGATGCCGTGAAACTGTGGCCGGCGCAGCCGGATGCCTTGGCCGTACCGCTGCTCGTTACCCCTGAGCCGGCCTTCCTGGCCCAACTGGACGCCATGCTGGCAGTTTTGCTGGCAACCCGATTGAACCCACCGCTATCATCGCCCCATGGACACACGACTTCTTGAACTGCTGGTTTGCCCCGTCACCAAAGGGCCGCTGGAATACGACCGCGACAAGCAGGAGTTAACCTCCCGCAGCGCGCGCCTGGCCTACCCGGTGCGGGATGGCATCCCGATCCTGCTGGAGAGCGAGGCGCGCACCCTGACGGACGAGGAACTCGGGCTTTGAGTTTCACCGTCCTCATCCCGGCCCGGCTGGCCTCGACCCGCCTGCCCAACAAGCCGCTGGCCGACCTTGGCGGCGCGCCCATGGTGGTGCGGGTGGCGCAGCGGGTCATGCCACTCATGGGCCCCGCCGGCCGGGTTCGCGTCGTGGTGGCCGCCGACAGCGCCGCGATCATCACCGCCTGTCAAGCGCACGGCATTGACGCGGTGCTGACCGGCACCAACCACCCCTCCGGCAGCGACCGGCTGGCCGAGGCCTGTCAGCTGCTCGGGCTCGCCGACGACGAAATCGTCGTTAATGTGCAGGGCGATGAGCCGCTGATTGAGCCATCGCTGGTGGGTGCGGTCGCGGATTTGCTCAACCAGCGACCTGACGCCAGCATGAGCACCGCCGCCCATGCCATTGACAACTGGGCGGATTTCACCAACCCCAATGTCGTCAAGGTCGTGCTGGATGCCCGCGGATTGGCCCTGTATTTCAGTCGCGCCCCGATCCCGCATGGGCGCGATCAGCCCGGCACCCTGCCCAGCCCGGCGCCGTTGCGCCACATTGGCATCTACGGCTACCGGGTGGGCTTTTTGCGCCAGTTTCCAAGCCTGCCGCAGGCCCCCCTCGAGATCACGGAAGCACTGGAGCAGTTGCGTGCCATGTGGCACGGGCATCGCATTGCCGTCCATGTGTCGGCACACGCGCCCGGCCCCGGCGTCGATACGCCGGAAGACCTGGCGCGGGTGCGCCGGCTGTTCGCTTCTTGAGTGAGCGCGGACGTAAGCCGATCCGAAGCTGTCGCGTGCTATTCTTCAAGCAAACGAAGTATTCTGGTCAGCCTGCAAAAAGCGCCAGCAATGCGGTCTGATTTTCAATAAATTCCCGAGGACATCCATGAGACTCATCCTGTTGGGCGCACCCGGCGCCGGCAAAGGCACGCAAGCCACCTTCATCTGCCAGAAATACGGCATTCCGCAAATTTCCACGGGTGACATGCTGCGCGCCGCCGTCAAGGCCGGCACGCCGCTCGGCATCGAAGCCAAGAAAGTGATGGACGCGGGCGGCCTGGTCAGCGACGACCTGATCATCAATCTGGTGAAAGAGCGCATTGCCCAACCGGACTGCGCCGCCGGTTTCCTGTTTGATGGTTTTCCGCGCACCATCCCGCAAGCCGATGCCATGAAGGCGGCCGGCGTCAAGCTCGATTACGTGCTGGAAATCGACGTGCCGTTTGACGCCATCATCGAGCGCATGAGCGGGCGCCGCACGCACGCGGCCTCGGGTCGCACCTACCATGTCAAGTTCAACCCGCCCAAAGTCGCGGGCGTGGACGATAGCACCGGCGAACCGCTGATTCAGCGCGAGGACGACAAAGAAGAAACGGTTAAAAAGCGGCTGGACGTGTACAGCGCGCAAACGCGCCCCCTGGTGGACTACTACGCTGGCTGGGCCAAGGCCGACCCGGCCGCGGCACCGAAGTACCGCGCCATCAGCGGCACCGGCGGCGTGGACGAAATCACGGCCCGCGCGTTGGCGGCGCTGGCGGACTGATCCCCGTCACACGCAGCGCCAGCACGGCGCTATTACGGCCATCCCTGCATTAGCGCCAGCATCAGCGCCACCCGCGCCTTCACCGGCGACAGCCCCTGCGAATCGGGGAAAGCGTCGCCCGGCGTGGGCAGCACGCGCCCGCTGGCACAGCGGGTGGCCAGCACCACGGTCACACCGGCCGCCTGCGCCCTGAGCAACGCGGCCTCCAGGTCGTGATGCACGGTGCCGTTGCCGGTGGCGGCCACCACCAGTCCACGCACTGGCGCTGCAGCCGGGTACTGCGCGCTCCCTTGGGAGCGCAGGGCATCCACAAGGGCGCCACTCGCACCGGCGTAGTTCATCACAATCTCGACGCGTGGCCAGTGGCGCGCATGCGCTATATTTTCAATAGCTATCTGCGAACGATCCACGGGGGCTGGAGGCCAATTTCGCACTAAACGAACGCGGCCTTCTTCCACATAACCCAAGGAACCCGCATCGCCTGAGTTGAAGGCGTCAAGCCGATACGGATGCACCTTTTGCACGTCCACCGCGCCATGAACGGTACCGGCGCACACGGCCAGCACGCCACACGCCCCGGGCGTGCTGGCAACGGTCACGGCATCCAGCAAATTTTGTGGGCCGTCCGGCGCCGCGCTAGATGCCGGACGCATGGCGCAGGTCAACACCACCGGTTTGCTGGCGCGTTGCGACGCCGGCAGCACGGCGTGTAAAAAATACGCTGTCTCTTCCAGCGTATCGGTGCCATGGGTGATGACAACGCCTTGCACATCAGCTTGCGCCAGATGCTGCGTCACCCGCAAGGCCAACTGCTGCCAAACGGCAAAACTCATGTCTTTGCTGTCGATCTGGGCGACTTGCTCGCTCACCAGCGAGCGACCCGCCAGCATCTTCGACAGCCCTGGCACTCCTGCCAGCAGCTGCGTCACGCCGACCTGGGCGGCGGTGTAGCCAAGGTTGTCTGTGCTGCTGGCGGCCGTGCCGGCAATCGTTCCACCGGTACCCAAAACGACAATTTTTTCAAAAAAACTTGTGGAGCTCACTTGCGCACTTTCAAAAACTGGTTAAAAATACAGTTACTGGATATCAAGACAGTGTGTATAGACCAACAGTAAGACCCGCCGTACTTCAAAGGAGTCGCCATGCTTGACAGCCCCAAACTCACCGCCCGCCAGCAGCAGATTCTGGACCTCATCCAGAGCGCCATTGCGCGCACCGGTGCGCCGCCCACCCGGGCCGAGATCGCCACCGAACTGGGTTTCAAGTCCGCCAACGCGGCCGAGGAGCACTTGCAGGCACTGGCGCGCAAAGGCGTGATTGAACTGGTCAGCGGCACGTCGCGCGGCATCCGCCTCAAGAGTGACACCCTGCGCTCCATCAATGAATCCCGTAGCAAGCAATATTCACTTTCGCTGCCAGGTTTGTCCCAGTTGGTCTTGCCTCTGATTGGCCGGGTCGCAGCCGGTTCCCCCATTCTCGCGCAAGAACATATCGACCAGACTTATTACCTGGAGAACAGTCTGTTCCAGCACAAACCCGATTACCTGCTCAAGGTACGCGGCATGTCCATGCGTGACGCCGGCATCATGGACGGGGACCTGCTGGCCGTGCAGTCCACCAAAGAGGCCAAGAATGGCCAGATTGTGGTCGCGCGGCTGGGCGATGAAGTGACCGTTAAACGTTTTCGACGCAACAAAGACGTGATCGAGCTGCACCCTGAAAATCCGGACTACCAGACCATCGTGGTTGAGCCCGGGGAGCCGTTTGAAATTGAAGGTCTGGCCGTGGGCTTAATCCGCAACACCATGCTGATGTAAGCGCGCCAAGAGAAAGGTTTCACATGAGCATCGCACTATTTGCTGTTCCCGCAGTTTTGGCACCGCTGCAAGGCTTGTGGCGCTGGCTCGTGCCCGCCACGGCGCCAGGCAGACCCACACAGTCAAGCGTGGCCCCGTGCGCTCGTGACTATGCTATTCATTCAGTAGCAGACAACACTAGCTATCCGAAGATTGAGCTGCAAAATGCATCCCCAAGCTCAGCATGCCGGCCGCTACGGATCGTGCGCATCCTGGAAGCCGGCCAAACCCCTGCGCATGTAGGTCGCATGGTGATCTCCGGCCGCATGGCCGATGTATGCGCCGAACTGGATCGCCTCGCGGCGCGCGAAGCGACCCTGCACTGACCGGCATGCCCGCCAGCGTCAGTGCCCGCAGGTCGTCACGCTGCTTGCTTGCAGAAGCGTAGCCAAGGCACAATTGCGCCTTATGAACATTGTGATACTTGACGATTACCAGGATGCGGTTCGAAAGCTTGCATGCGCAGCCCGACTGGAGCCCTACCAGGCCAAGGTATACACCAACACGGTCAAAGGGCTGGGGCAGTTAGCGATTCGACTCAAAGACGCCGACGTGATTGTGCTCAACCGTGAACGCACCCACATGCCACGCCAGCTGATTGAGAAGCTGCCCCGGCTCAAGCTGATTGCACAAACCGGGCGCGTCGGCCCGCATGTCGACGTGGCCGCGTGTACCGAGCGCGGCATTGCGGTGGCCGAAGGGACCGGTTCACCCGTGGCCCCGGCCGAGCTCACGTGGGCCCTCATCATGGCCGCCATGCGTCGCCTGCCGCAGTACATCGGCAATCTCAAGCACGGTGCGTGGCAGCAGTCCGGTTTGAAAGCTGGCTCGATGCCGCCGAACTTTGGCTTGGGGACGGTCCTCAAAGGCAAGACGCTGGGCATCTGGGGTTACGGCAGGATCGGGCAACTGGTGGCTGGCTACGGCAAGGCTTTTGGCATGAAGGTGCTGATCTGGGGCCGAGCGCCTTCGCGAGAAAGAGCCATGCTGGACGGGTTTGAAGCTGCGTCGAGCCGGGAGGAGTTTTTTGCGCAATGCGATGTGCTGTCGCTGCATCTTCGACTGGTGGATGAAACCAGCGGTATTGTCCGCCTTGAGGATCTGGCGCACATGAAGCCCACCGCCCTGCTGGTGAATACCTCGCGCGCCGAACTGATCGAGCCCGACGCCTTGATCAGTGCGCTCAACCGGGGCAGGCCCGGCATGGCCGCGGTGGACGTGTTTGAGACCGAGCCGATTTTGCAGGGGCACGCCCTGTTGCGGCTGGAGAACTGCATTTGCACGCCGCACATCGGCTATGTCGAACAAGACAGTTACGAGATGTACTTTGGCGCCGCGTTTGACAACGTGATCAACTTCATCAAAGGCACGCCGACCAACATCGTCAATCCGGGCGCCTTGCAGGTTCGGCGTTGAACCGGCCCGCCTCTGCCGCCCCACCGCGCAAGATACGGCGCTGCTTATTTTGCCGAACGCGCCGCCAGCATGATCTCGGTATTGGCCTTGCGGTCGGCATTGACCGTTCGCACGGTGGCGCGCTCACCCATTGCCCGCAGGTAGTCTTTCACCGGTAGCATGGCCAGCATATCTTCACCGTAAATGATTTTGCTGGTGCTCGACACCAAAGGCAAATGAACAATGGCCGCGCAGTCGGCCAGCGAAAATTGCGAGCCCGCGATAAAGGGCGCAAACTTGGCCAGCTTGGCGAAACCCGCAACGCCTTTCAGCAATAGCTGGCGCGTGCGCTCTTTGGTGCCGTCGCTGACCTTGCCACCAAAATAAGCCTCCGGATAAAGCTGCCGTGCGACCAGTTCAAGGTGCAATTCACTGTAGATGATCAACTCGCGCGCCTTGGCCGCTGCATACGGGTCGGCCGGCAGTAGCGGGTGCTGCGGATAGGCGGCTTCAATGTACTCGGCGCAGGCCATCGATTCAGAAATCGGACCGTCAGCCGTATCCAAAAACGGCACCTTGCCCAAAGGCGATCGGTCGATCAACCGCGCGTGCGCCTCGCCGGTCCAGATCAATTCCTCCTCAAAAACAATTTCTTTCTCCAATAGCTGAAGTTTGATCTTGTTGTAGTAATTACTGGCCGCAAAACCGCAAAGTTTGAGAGTCATGGCATTTGAAATGGTGGATTAAAGTTGCTTGCCCGCAACTCAAGGGTCATGGGCATCGATGATATTCGCATCGCCGATCGAACAAATCGCCTCGGCGGGCCGGGTCATAATCTGCCGCATGAAACCAATTTTCGCAAACGTTGGCATCGTCGGTGCCGGCGCCATGGGCCGCGGCATCGCCCAGATTGCCGCGCAAGCCGGCAGCACCGTGCTGCTGTTTGATATGCAAGCTGATGCGACGCGCGCGGCGCAAACCGCGGTGTTTTTGCAATGGGACAAGCTGTGCGAAAAGGGCCGTCTCGACGCGGCACAGACCACCTTGTACAAATCCCGGCTGCAGTGTGCCGACGCGCTCGCCACGCTGTCAAACTGCGACCTGATCGTGGAGGCCGTGGTTGAGCGTCTGGAGATCAAAGTGACTCTGTTTGCCGAGCTGGAAGGCATGGTCCGCCCAAGCGCGGTGCTGGTCACCAATACGTCGTCGCTTTCCGTGACGGCGATTGCCGCAGGGCTCAAGCGCCCGGCGCAGTTTGCTGGCTTTCACTTCTTCAACCCGGTCCCCTTGATGAAGGTGGTGGAGGTCATCGCCGGGCTCAAAACCAGCACCAGCGTCGCCTCCGACCTGGCCACCTACGCCCGCCAAATGGGGCACACACCGGTGCAGGCGCAAGACACCCCCGGTTTCATTGTCAACCATGCCGGTCGCGGCTTTGGCACCGAGGCACTGCGCATCGTCAGTGAAGGCGTTGCCGATTTCGCCACCATCGACCGTATTCTGAAAGACCAGATCGGCTTCAAACTCGGACCGTTTGAATTGATGGACCTGACCGGCCTGGACGTCTCCCATCCCGTGATGGAGTCGGTTTACCACCAGTACTTTGAAGAGCCGCGTTACCGGCCCAGCGTCATCACCGCCCAGCGCCTGGCGGGGGGCGTGCTGGGGAAAAAAGTCGGCGACGGTTTTTATCGGTATGAGGGCGGCATCGCCCAGATCAACCCGGAGCCGCCTGCGCCGCAGATGGACGAAATGCCGCCGGTATGGGTGTCACCCCGGGCGGCGCGCAAATCAGAGTTGCTGTTGTTGCTCAAGAACCTCGGGGCCAAAATCGAAACCGGTGCCTCACCCTCCCCCATGGCCCTCAGCCTGGTGGCGCCGCTGGGTTTTGACATCACCACCGTGGCCGTGGTCGAGCGACTCGACCCGGCCCGCACCATCGGCATTGACATGCTGGTGGACGATGCAACGACCAAGCGGCGCGTGCTGGCCACCAATCCCGCCACCCGCCCCGATATGCGCCGGGCGGCCCACGCGCTGATGGCGCGTGACGGCAAGGCGGTGAGCGTCATTCGGGACAGCGGCGGTTTTGTCAGCCAACGGGTGGTGGCGACCATCGTCAACATTGCCGCCGACATGTGCCAGCAAAGTATCTGTTCGCCCACCGATCTGGAAACCGCGGTCACCCTCGGTCTGGGCTATCCGATGGGGCCACTGGCGATGGGCAATCTCTATGGCCCGACCAACGTGCTGGAAGTCCTGTTCAACATGCAAACGGTGTATGGCGACCCGCGCTACCGCCCCAGCCCCTGGTTGCGCCGGCGCGGCGCCATCGGCCTGAGTTTGTTGCACGAAGAAGAATAGATACCTTGCGGGACAGACCATGACAGCCGAACTCAAACGCCGCAGCGAGGGCCAAACGCTGGTACTGACCCTGTGCAACCCGGAGCACCGCAATGCGCTGGGACCGGAAATCTACACCGAAGGCATTGAAGCCCTGAGCCGGGCCGAGCGCTCTGCCGACATTCGCTCGGTGGTGATCATCGGCGAAGGCAAGCTGTTCAGCGCCGGCGGCAATTTGCAGCGTTTGCAGGCCAACCGCCAGCAGCCGGCCAGCGTGCAGGCCGAGAGCATTGAGGCCTTGCACAACTGGATCGAAGCCATCCGGACATTTCCGAAACCGGTCATTGCCGCGGTCGAAGGCGCTGCCGCCGGTGCCGGTTTTTCGCTCGCACTGGCGTGCGACTTCATCGTGGCCGCCGACAACGCGGTGTTCGTCATGGCCTACAGCAACATCGCGCTCTCACCCGATGGCGGCGCCAGCTGGAGTCTGGCGCGCGCCCTGCCGCGCCAGCTGGTGACCGAACTACTGATGTGCGGCGAGCGCGTGACAGCCCAACGACTGCACGAGCTCGGACTCGTCAACCGGGTGACCGCAGCCGGCACGGCGCTGTCGGAGGCCCTGACATTGGCGGCCCGGCTCAACGAACGGGCGCCCAACGCGTTGGCCAGCATCAAGAGCCTGATCAATGAGGCAGGTCACACCACGCTGGTTGAACAGCTGACCCACGAACGCGATCATTTCGTGCGCAACCTGCACCACGCCAATGCTGGCGCCGGCATTTCGGCATTTCTGACCAAGACGACGCCACGTTTCGAATAAACACCGGCAGACACGCAGGTGACAGGCCCGCGTCAACAAGCGCGTCGCCGGCGCGACAATGGGGACGTGTTCAGTCACCCACACGACAGGCTATGGACGATCCTATTCTTACCATCGACGAACGCGAGGCGATCAACGCCGGGCGCTGGTTTTCGACCCTCTCACCCTCACTGCGGCACGACATTCTGCGATGCGCCTACGTCAAACGGTACAAAGACAGCGAACTGATAGCGGCCCGCGGCGAGCCGCCGGAAGAATGGATTGCCTGTGCGCGCGGCGCCGTTCGGGTCAGTTCAACCTCCATTTCGGGCAAGCAAATTACGCTGACCTATGTGGAGCCGGGCATCTGGTTTGGCGATGTCGCCATCTTCGACGGCGACCGGCGCACCCACGATGCCTATGCCCACGGCGACAGCACCATTTTGTGCGTGGCCAAGGCCGATTTCAAGAAAATTCTGGCGCTCCACGCCGAGCTCTACGAAGCCCTGCTGCGCCTGCATGCACGGCGCATCCGCCAGTTGTACGGCTTGGTGGAAGACCTCAACACCCTGCCGCTGCGGGCGCGATTGGCCAAGCAGTTGTTGCATCTGGTGCGCAGCTACGGTGTGCCGTCGCTCAGCGATGGGCGCGAGATGCGCATCGGCCTGCAGTTGGCGCAGGAAGAGTTGGCGCAGTTGCTGGGCGCGTCCCGCCAGCGGGTCAATCAGGAACTCAAATCGATGGAGCGCGAGGAAGCCATTCGCATCGAACCGGGTGGTCTGGTCATTCGCGACCGCGACGCCTTGATGCGCATCATTGAAGCCGATAACTAGAGCCATCAGAGAGACACCACACCATGAGCGACTTTGATCATTTCGTAGGCACCCAACCCGTCTCCGAAAAACAGGCGTTCGATGTCGCCGCCCTGTCCGTCTGGCTGGCACAAAACCTGCCCGGCTTTGTCGGCCCCCTGACAGTGGAGTCCTTCAAGGGTGGCCAGTCCAACCCGACCTACAAGCTCAACACCCCGACCCAAAGCTATGTCATGCGCGCCAAGCCCGGCCCGGTGGCCAAATTGCTGCCGTCAGCGCATGCGATCGAGCGCGAGTTTGCCGTCATGAGCGGCTTGTACGGCACCGATGTGCCGGTGCCACGCATGTACTGCCTGTGTGAGGACGAAGCCGTCATTGGCCGGGCCTTCTATGTGATGGAATTCATGCCGGGCCGCGTTCTGTGGGACCAGACCCTGCCCGGCATGAGCACCCAGGAGCGCGGCGCGATTTACAACGAGATGAATCGCGTCATCGCCGCCCTGCACACGGTCAAGTTTACGCAACGGGGACTGGCCGGCTATGGCAAACCCGGCAACTATTTCGACCGCCAGATCAGCCGCTGGAGCAAACAATACATCGCCTCCGCCGACGCAGCGGGCCCCATGTCCCAGCCGATCGAAGAGATGGAGCAACTCATGGCCTGGCTGCCGCAGCACATTCCGGCGATGGCGCGGGCCGAGCACATGGTCAGCATCGTGCATGGTGACTACCGCTTGGACAACCTGATGTTTCATCCCACCGAGCCGCGCATCGTGGCGGTTCTGGACTGGGAACTGTCCACGCTGGGGCACCCACTGGCCGATTTCAGCTACCACTGCATGGCCTGGCACATTCCACCCGGCTCCTTTCGCGGCATTGGCGGACTCGATGTGGCCCGCCTCGGCATTCCCACCGAAGACGAATACATCCGCCTGTACTGCGCGCGTACCGGGCTTGCCACACCGGAGCAACTTCAAGCCGACTGGAATTTCTACCTGGCCTACAACCTGTTTCGCATTGCCGCCATTCTGCAGGGCATCGCCAAACGCGTCGAAACCGGCACCGCCGCCAGCGCGCAGGCAATCAGCTCAGCCGCCGGCGCCAGGCCGCTGGCCCAGATGGCCTGGAAGTTCGCCCAAAAAACCTGAACCGTGCGTTAACCCGCCTTTTTTCAACCCGACACTACCGGAGATCCCATGGACTTTGACTACTCCCCCAAGACAAAAGAACTTCAAGGCAAACTGCAGGCGTTCATGGATGATTGCATCTATCCCGCCGAGGATGCCTACCACGCCGAAATTGCCGCCAATACAGCGGCCGGTAAACGCTGGACCCCCCTGCAAACGATTGAAAATCTCAAACCCAAGGCGCAAGCGGCCGGCTTGTGGAACCTGTTTTTGCCGGTGGACAGTGCCGCCGCCTCCGGCTATGCCGGCGCCGGTCTGACCAACCAGGAATACGCGCCACTGGCCGAAATCATGGGCCGGGTGATGTGGTCCAGCGAGGTGTTCAACTGCTCGGCGCCCGACACCGGCAACATGGAAACCATCGCCCGCTATGGCTCCGAGGAAAACAAGGCGCGCTGGCTCAAGCCGCTGCTGGAAGGCAAGATCCGCTCCGCCTTTGCCATGACCGAGCCCGATGTCGCTTCCAGCGATGCCACCAACATTGAAACCCGCATCGAGCGCCAGGGCGACAACTACCTCATCAACGGTCGCAAGTGGTGGACCTCTGGCGCGGGCGACCCGCGCTGCGCCATCTACATCACCATGGGCAAGACCAACCCCGATGCGCCACGCCATTCGCAGCAAAGCATGGTGCTGGTACCGGCCAACACACCCGGCATGACCGTGGTGCGGGCGCTCAATGTGATGGGCTACGACGACGCACCGCATGGCCACATGGAAGTGCTGTTTGAAAACGTGCGCGTGCCCGTCTCCAACATCCTGCTCGGCGAAGGTCGTGGCTTTGAAATCGCGCAAGGCCGCCTTGGCCCCGGACGCATCCACCACTGCATGCGCCTGATTGGTCTGGCGGAACGTGCCCTGGAGTTGATGTGCAAGCGCGCGTCGTCGCGGGTGGCCTTTGGCAAGACCGTTGCCGCGCAAACCGTGACCCAGGAACGCATTGCGGAGTCCCGCTGCAAAATCGACATGGCCCGCCTGCTGACCCTCAAGGCGGCCTGGATGATGGACGTTGCCGGCAACAAGTTTGCCAAAAACGAGATTGCCATGATCAAGGTGGTGGCGCCCAGCATGGCCTGCCAGGTGATCGACTGGGCGATCCAGGTGCATGGCGGCGGCGGCATGTGTGATGATTTTCCGCTGGCCCATGCCTATGCCAATGCACGCACCCTGCGTTTTGCCGACGGTCCGGACGAAGTGCACCGCAACTCCATTGCCAAAATGGAACTGGGCAAATACGCCGCCAACCCGAAGCCGGTCGAGATGCCCGTGACGCGCGGTTGCTAGACGACGGCGCATCGGCCACAGCGTGGCATATGCTATTGTTAGCATAGCTGCATGCGCATATTTCACGGGGGCTAGAGCATGATTTTATCTAAAACAAAGGATCCCATGATCAAGGTCTATTCCTGGCCCACCCCGAACGGGCACAAGGTGCACATCATGCTGGAAGAATGCGGCTTCAAGCTCGGTCGTGACTGGCAAGTCCACCCCGTCAACATTGGGGCCGGCGACCAGTTCAAGCCGGAGTTCTTAAAGATCAGCCCCAACAACAAGATTCCGGCGCTGGTCGACCCGCAGGGTCCGGACGGCAAACCGATCGCCTTATTTGAGTCGGGTGCCATCCTGCTGTACCTGGCCGCCAAATCGGGCAAGTTCCTGCCCAAGACCGACCGGCAGAAATTCGAGGTCCTGCAGTGGCTGATGTTCCAGATGGGCGGTGTCGGCCCCATGCTGGGCCAAGCCCATCATTTCCGCCTTTACGCACCCGAAAAAATTGAGTATGCGGTGAACCGCTACAGCAACGAGGCCAAGCGTCTTTACGGCGTGATGAACCAACAGCTCACCACGCACCGCTACATTGCCGGCAACAGCTACTCGATTGCGGACATCGCCATCTTCCCCTGGCTGCGCAGTTGGCAAAACCAGGGCATTGACTGGGCAGATTATCCGCAGCTCAAGGCCTGGTTCGACAAAATTACCGCGCGCCCGGCGGTGAAACGTGGCGTCGCGGTGCTGGCCGACCTGCGCAAGCCGCTTACCGGTGACAAGGAGCGTGACATTCTCTTTGGAAAAAAACAGTACCAGCCCCGTTAAGCTCAACGATCACCACGGCGCTTTGGGCGAACCTGACCACAACTCAATGAGATCAGGGAAGCGCCACTTGGCCGGGTCTTCCCGAGCGGCAATTTTTTCGCTGCTGTCGGGACGCGACAGATCAATGACCTGCGGCGGAATGCGCATATTCGACTTGGTGGAAAAGAACACTTTGACGTTGGGCATCGTCAAGGATTTACCGGTCTGCTCAACCACCACGCCAATGCGCCCGGAGGTCAGCCGCACCAGCGAGCCAACCGGGTAAATGCCCATGCTCTTCACAAAGGCCTGGAAAACCTTGGGATTGAAATGACCGTTCGCCCACTCTGCCATTTTGCGCAGAGACTCGGCCGGGTCCCAGCCCGATTTGTAGGGCCGGTTGGAGCTAATGGCGTCATACACATCACACACCGCCCCCATCTGGGCAAACAGACTGATCTCATCCCCCTTCAGGCCCTTGGGATAACCCGAACCATCAGTTTTTTCGTGGTGGTGCAGACAGACCTCCAGCACCATGGCATCCACATTGACGCCGCCCTGCAGCAGCTTGTGGCCCTCCACCGGGTGGCTCTTGATGATGGCAAACTCGGCTTCCGTCAGTTTGCCCGGCTTGTTGAGCACGGCCACGGGCATCACCGCCTTACCCAGATCGTGCAACAGCCCCGCCAGGCCGGCGGAGCGCGTCTGCGCTTCATCAAAACCGAGTTGCTTCGCCAGTGCCACCATCATGGCGCAAACCGCCACCGAATGCATGTAGGTGTAGTCGTCCACCGTTTTGAGGCGGGCCAGACTGATGAGCGCGCCGGGGTTGCGGACAACCGAGTCGGCTATTTCCTCCACCAGCAGCTTGGCGCCGCCCACGTCCACGGTGTTGCCCATGCGCGCTTCCTCGAACATGGCGAGCACCGCCTGTTTCGACTGCCGACATATCTTGGCCGCACGCTCAAGCTCCACCGCCGCAGCAACCGGTGCAATGTCACGCTGCTCGTCGGCGACCTGTCTTAACTCAGCTTCCACCTGGACTTCCGACTCCGCCTCGGAGACGGCACTTTCCCCGACGGCGACATCCAGGCCTTTAGCGCAGTCGATCCACACCTCCTTGATGCTGCTGGCCAGGACGGTTGCAATATCGTTGGCATCGGTCAGGACGAAACCGGAGCGCCAAAACGGATGCTCCATCCAGGAGCCGCAAAATTCCTTGAGATGCATCCCGAGGGTGAGTTGATTAACACTGATACGTTTGAGCATAAAAGAAAGGAGAGACAGTGTTATCGCACCACGCCGAGAAACTTAGAATTTTGCCCATTTTTGCATGCAAGGACGGATACCGTCTATCCCCCAAACGAGGGAGCTCAACGCTCACGCAGAGGAACACCCAACTGGCGCAGATAGGTCGCCACCTCGGGGCTGAGCACACCGTCGGCGCGCGCCTTCTCGGCCAACTCCGCGGCAGCGGCAGTTTGCCCTTGGGCGGCCAGCGACACCGCCGCACCCAGCATCCAGCGTGGCTCACCGGGTCGCAACTTCAGCGCCGTCAAATAGGCGGCAGCAGACTCCTGGTGGCGTCCCAGGCGCTGCGCCGCGTTGCCCCGAATGGCCCAGACATCCGCCACACCCGACAAGGCCGGCTCCAAACGCGTGAGCATCTGCAGCACCTGGCTGACCCGGCCCTGTGCCAGTTCCATGCGCGCCAGTTCGCGGGCCAGTGAGGCCAGCACCGCATGGTTGCCAGCCGGCGCACCGGCAAGGCTGGCCCGCTCAGTCGCGGCCAGCGCTTCGTGCAGCAGATCAATGGCGGCCTCGTGCGAGCCTGCGCTCCAAAGACTTTGCGCCTGAGCCAAGACTTCCAGCGCGGGCAACTGGCGGGGCGGGCTTGGCGGCACTGTGCTGGCGACGCTCGGGATGGTTGTGGTCGGCGTGATTGACCGCTCTGGCAGCGACCGCTCCGGCACAGTGCGCGGCACACCAGCCGCTTTCGGTCCGGATACCGCGCCAAGGCTCGGCGCCCAACTAAAAGTGCTGTCCATTTTCAGCGATGCAACCGCTGGGGCAGCACCCGCTGGAGCGACCGGCACAGGCAACTTTGCAACAACCGGCAGGGCCGGGATAGGCACCACGGGGACGACAGCCATCACCGGTGCAACGGCTACAACGGGTGCAACAGTGGCAGAGGCGGTGACCAACGGGTTGACAGCCGAGGCGACTGTTGGTGTGGACTGCGGCGGTGCGGTCGCGGCCACCCTGGCCTGCGCCACTTCGCGCTGAGGCACCTGGCGCTGCGGCAATAGGCTTTGATTCAGGTACCACCACCCCGCTGCGGCTCCGCCCAACACCAGCACGGTCGCCACCATCACGACCGCAAAACGTGGCAAAGCGCGCTGACGCCCGGCGCGGCCTGACTCATTCACGATCCGCGTACCGCGTGCCATCGCCGTACCCGCTTCTGGTTCTGAAACCGGGTTCGTGCCAGCAGCCTGCCGGCTGTCCAGATCACGCAACATCTTGTTGATCACACTCACAGCGACTCCCCGCTACGCTCATCCTGAAACTGTTTGACCGGTGCCTGTTTGGCGCCCACCCTCTGGTTGCGCCAGAAGCCTGGCCAACTCAGCCGCCACGATGCCCACCACGAAACTGGTGCCCGCACGCCGGGGGTATCGGCCGCGGCCATGCGCACATGGCGCACGTTCACACGGTGTTCATTCTCGCCATAGGCCAGCATCAAACACTTGTGCGCCAGGATATTCACCAGCCGTGGCACCCCTCCGCTAAAGCGGGCAATGGCCTGCGCGGCGTCAGCCCCAAACACCTTGATGTCGGTTGCGTCACTCAGTGCCGCCGTCGCCAGTCGGTGCTCCAGATAGGCGGGAATCCGCTGGGCCAGCATGGGGCCGAGGTATTCGCTAAAGGTGATGCGTTGCAACAACTGACGAATCTCGGGGCGTGACAGCTTCTCGTCAAGTTCCGGTTGCCCCAGCAACACCAGTTGCAACAACTTGCGCTTTTCCGTTTCCAGATTGGACAACAAGCGAAGACTCTCCACCGTGCGCACAGGAATAGCCTGCGCCTCATCAATGCACACCACCACCTGACGCCCCGCCACGGCGTGCCGCAACAAACAGTCCCGCAGTGCGTTGAGTACTTTGTGGCGATTCAGCGGCGCTGCTACTTCCACATCCAGCTCATGGACCAAGGCCATCAGCAGATCATCCGGCCCCATGTCGGGGTTGGGTATATAGGCCGTGACACACTCGCCCTGCAAGGTCTTGAGCAGCTGCCGGCATAACACCGTCTTGCCGCAACCAACCTCACCCACAATTTTCAGAAAACCTTCCCCACTGCGCAGCGCCACCAGCAACATGTTGAGCGCGGCCTGGGCGCCTTCATGCGGAAAGAAAAAGGCACTGTCCGGTGTGATCGAGAACGGCGCCTCCCGCAAGGAAAAATGCCGCGCGTACATCACTTCACAAGACTTTTTGGCTTGCTGTCGTCCACCGTACCATCAATGCGGATCACGCGCGCGCGCACCGCATCCATGTCATCCAGTGCCGCGCGGCTGCGGCGGGTTTGGGCTTCCCAGTCCTGCGCCGTGCGGATGATGGTGGGCTTGATCAGCACCACCACTTCTTTTTTCCGTCCGTTGTTGGCATGGTTGCCCAAAAGGCTGGAGAACACCGGGATATCGCTGGTGCCCGGCAGGCCTGACGAGCGCCGATTGGACTCAATCTGCATCAAGCCACCGATGGCCACAATATTGCCATCCTGAACCCGCACCAGCGTATCGGTCTCGTTCACACTGCTCGACGCCAACGGCAAACGGTAATTGCCACCGCTACCAAGATCCACCTGCTTGGTTTTTTCCGTCACCGTCGTCACCGAGGGATGAACGTGCAACATGATGTTGCTGCCCTCATCAATCTGCGGCGTGACGTCCAGCGAAATGCCGGAAAAGAACTGCGTCAAGGTGACCGAGGGCGGCGTCGTCGTGTTATTCACGTTGGTGGTGGAATTGGTAGTCGTACCACTGGTGACACCGGTCACAAAAAAATCTTCTGCCCCGACCTTCAGCACCGCCTTCTGGTTATTCAGCGTGGCAATGCGCGGACTCGAGAGAATCTGCACGTCGCCCTGGGTTTCCAGGAAACCGAGCACGGCCTGAAAGCCATCGCGGGCAAAGGCCAGGCCGAACAGGCCGGCGCCGGCCGACGGCAGCGAGAGGCCATCGGCCAACAAGGAGGCGGTACCGGCAGAGAAACCAGGCAGGTTCGGCTGCACACCACTGACCAAGGTATTGCTGGTGGTGTTGCCACTGATGATGCCCATGGCACCCGTTGCACCGCCACCATTTTTCAGCGCCGACCAATCGATGCCACTCTGAAAACCATCGCGCAACTCAACCTCGACAATTTTGGCTTCCAGCATCACTTGCCGCTCAACGGCAATCTGCGCCGCTTTCAGAAATTTATCGACTTGGCGCAATTCATCCGGCATGGCGCGCACGGCCATGATGCCGGCCTGCGGGCTGGTGATGACGCTGCGGTCGGCACCGCTCCCCACCAGGCCGCGCACCGCACCGGCCAGCTCTGCCCAGAAATCAGTCTTGGACGTGGTCGAGACGCGGCTGCCCTCGGACTGCTGACCACTGCCCGATGCGGGCGTACCCGCACCCGACGCTGTGCCACCTGAGGAGCTAGACTGCAGCGCGGCACCCGACGCCACGCGCAACTCACTGTTGCCAACACGCTGCGAGTTCGGGTAATTCACCGTAAAAATGCGGGTCTGCAGTGTCGGCGCGTAAATGGTGATGCGGCGACCTTCCATCTTGAAATCGTAGCCATACACATCGCGAATCGCTTCCAACGCTTCGGCCACCGTCACGCCGCGCAGGGTGACCGACAGGGTGCCGGCCACATCCGGGTGCATCAACATGCTGTAGCGCGTATCTGCCACAATCGCCAAAAACACCTCGCGTGCCGGGGCGTTGTTGACCAGCAAATCCAGCCTGGGCTCGGGCGGCAGCGGCACCACCGGCGGCGCGGGCTCTGCCAGCGCGTCACTGATGCGCGGCGGCACAACGACCGGCTTGGCGGCAGCGGCCGGCGCCAACTCGACGCGCACCGCTGCAGCCACCTCTGGCGTTCGCAGCGGTCGCTCAGCGGCGCAGCCAGCGAGCAAGCCCACGCCCATCGCAACACACAAAGCGGACATGGCGAACGACTGCGTCCGTGCTGCATGCCCTGTCGATGTGGGTTGAAAAATGTCAATCATGATGGGAGCTTTTCGAGTCATTGAGATAGACCTCGCGGTTGAACGTTGGCGCAAGGAGCGGCTGGGGACGATGTGTTGGAGGCGATGTCGCGGCGCGACGCTGGATGCCGGGAAAGCGTGACACCTTGCGCAGTACTCCACCTTCGCGCAGCCAGATTTCGGTCTCACTGATGCGTTCAATGCGCGCCTGGCCAATTTTTTGTCCCTGCGCATACAAACGGGTACCCACCACCAAATAGGGGCGGCCACTGCGCACAATGATGGTCATGGCACCCGGCTCAATGGCTATGGCGTTTCCAGCCGGCACGGTGCTGGCAAGCCCGGCCTCCAGCGGGGGCAAGGTGGGGTCGCGCAGACTCTGTGCGTCAGCCCGACTGAGCGGGAAGCAGAGCGCGAGGCCCATGATCCCACTGATCAACCACCCTACCGCCAGCGTCTTTGCCATGGCTGCCTTGCACAAGCTGATCATGGCTGGACGCCGATCAAAAACAACTGCAGCGTCAACTCCGGCGGCAGTTTTTCGCTTTTGACTTTCATGACGCCCCAGCGTACATGGGGCAGCGCCATCTCCAGCGTCTGAACGTAGCGCGTCAACTCAGAATAGGATCCGGACACCGACAACTCGACGCCCTGGCGCGTGAGCCCAAGCGGCACCGTCGCAACAGGCACCGTCGCAACAGGCACAGCCGCAACAGTTGGGGCCGCCGCGGCGGGGGCCACCACAGAGGTGCGCACCAGTGTCAATCCTTCATGCCGGCGCAACAAATGCACCAAGGCCTGCGCCAGTGGGGTTGCCTGCGTCGCCGCCGGCATGACGTCCTTGATACGCTGGTTCACCGTATCCAAACGGATTTTCACGGCAGCGATTTCATCATGCACTGCGGTGGTCGTATCCACTGGCTTGGCAAGGGCACTCAAGCTCTCCCGCGCGCGCTGCAACTCACTACTTTGCTTGTCGAAACGCTGGGTCAACTGCCTATGCGCCAGCTGCGCTGGCGACAGCCACACCACATCGGCGAACACCATGCAGCAGGCGATGACTGATAAAAACAAGAACACGCGTTCGCGCAGACTTAAAGCGTTGATACGCGCCGACTGTATGCCCCACCCGCTTTTCCACCAGCGCGTCATGGCTTGCCCCCCGCTACGGCAAAAGGGTTGCCCATTGCACTGACCAGACTGAAAGACCACACCGGTCGCTGCGTGCCTGGCTCAGCGGTGCTGGCCTTCTCCACCTTGATGGTTGCCAGTTGTTGCCCCTGCATCAGCGGGCTTCCCGCCAGCTTGCTGACCCAGTCGTTGAGCGCTGCCGGCTCAAGGGTAAAACCACTGACTTCAAGCTGGCGCTCATCGGCCGCCACCGCGGTCACCCATACGTGGGCCGGAATCGTCTGGGAGATCAGTTGCAGCCGCGCCGAATGGCCCCAGCCCGGTCGAAACAGACCATGCTGCAACTCTTCCAGCAGTTTTTCGCGTTGCAGCAACTCGGTGCGTCGCCCCTGCAGATCCTGCGTCAAGGCCGCCGCCACCGGGCCAGCACCGGCCTGGCCTTGGGCTATGGCCGCTTGCAAGCTTTCCAGCTCGCGCGATTGCGTTGCCAGGGTCTTTTTGAAGCCGGCGCTGGCAGCATTCAGGCTCCACACCCAGTAGGCGCACAAGCCGCCACCCAAGACCACAAACACAACCAAGGCCTGCAGCATGGTTTCGGCCGAAAAGTAACGCTTTTGCGTTAACAGAATCGGGGTGCAAAGGTTGATTTGCTGGGCCATGTCAGAGCTTGCGGGACTCAGCGCGCATCAGAACCCCTAACAAAGGCAAGCACAACGCCCGCTCCCCCACTGCCCCGCCCTCGAATCCAGGAAATAGGGCGTTGACATCCAGCGGCACCACCGTGTGTCCCAGTTGCGCCGCTAGCCACTTTGATAACTCCTCACTGCGCTCGCCGGCATACACGCGCACACCATCAAGCGGCATGCTGGACCATGAGCGGCTCCACGCATCGAGTGAGCGCTGCACCTCCACCACAAAGCGCTGCGACTTGTCGTCATCGCCGGCACCAGCGACTACCGATACGGGCGGCACCGCGCGTGTGGCGGTGTAGTCATTGCCATACGAAACACCACCCATGCTGTAGTCGGGCACGTATTCATCAACCGGGGTAAATGAGTTGCTGGCATCGGCGGACCGCGCAGGTGCATCGCGGCCACCGCCCCAGGAGGAAGCCAAAAATCCCTCGGGCAGGTCAAACCGCCGCGTATAAAACAGCTCCTCATTGGCACTGATGGTCAACACCGCCTGATGCCCATCCAGCAGCACCAAGGCGGCGTTGGCGTGATCGGCACGGCCATCCCGCCCCGCCAAGGCGCTCTGCAGGTTACGTTGCGCAGTTTCCTGAATGTCGATCACCGACACCGTCCAATGCATGGCGTCACCCAGCGCAAGCACCCCGCGCACCACCGCATTGGTCGCGGCCACCACAAACAGATGCCCGGCCCCTTTTTGCTGACCATCCCCGACCCGCATCACGTCCAGGGTGACGTCGTCCACATGCGTGTGGAGCATCTCCCGGATCTGATAGCGGGCGGCCGAACGCAATTCATCCGGCGCCACCGCGGGCGCATCGATCTGCAACAACTGGTATTGCTCGGGCCGCAACATGATGCGGGCCGCAAGGCCCTTGAGTCCCAAACCCTGCAGCCGGCGCACAAAGTCGTCCGTGCTGTCAGCACCCTGGCGCTCCACGCCAAGTTTGAGTACCTCATACACCCCATCGGCGCGCAAGCGCGCGCGCACATAAGCCAGCGTCTGG
>DAITMI010000052.1:0-18911 GCA_036835225.1 Rhodoferax sp.
CTGCTTGTTATCCCAGTGCTTGGGCTTCTTTTCCTTTTTGACTTTGACGACCTGGTAGTCTGCATCGCGTATCCAACGGCCCGGCAGCCGATAGTAGGCGTGGTCGCGCTGCTCCCAGCGATCAGGTTCCCAGCGATAACCGACGCGTTGCACAATGGCGCGGCCGCGAATCCAGATGTGATGATCGACGTTCCAGGCCCAGTAGCCCGGCACCCAGATATAGCCCGGCGCAAGCGCCGGCGCCACTTCATACTGCGGCGCGGGCGGCGCGAGGCTGATGTTGATGCTGACTTGCGCGAATGCGGGTGCTGCGACGGTACCGGCGGCCAGCAACAGTGACAGTGACAGCCATAGACTTCGAACGAGGGGCTTACGTTTCATGATGGATTCCATGGGTAGTGAATGCCTTCATGCTCGCATGTGACGCACGCCTGTTCTGTGCGCTGGCCCACACAAGGGAAGAAATGCAACGGTACCTGCAGTCCCTATTTGCCCGGCACGATCGTCACGCTCTCGCGCAGGATTCCGCCGTCGGCGGCGCTGCCCTCGACGCTGCCCTGGCCGCTCATACGCGCCTGGCAATCGCTGCGGTCGTCGCCCTGGAGGGCGTCGCAGCGTTGCAGCGCATTTTGCTGGTACTGCCCGGCGGCGTCGTTGAGGCCGCCGCGTCTGGCTTCCGCCAGGGCGCGCTGCGCCTCCAGCCGACAGGTGGCGCGGTCCTGGTTGGACTGGCCGCTCTGGCAGGCCGCCATGTCCTGTCGGTAGCGCGCCTGCGCCTCGGCCACAGCGCCCGCGGTGGCCGCCAGCGCGGCGGTGGCGACCAGCAAGGTACCTGCTGCGGCCAAGGCGAGCTTGCGAAACGAAAACTGGATAGTGGTCATGAAGGGCTCCTGAGTATGACTAAAGTCTAGGACAAACAGGTGCCGGCGTCTGTACGCTCGCGCACGGAGTGGTGCTTGTCCAGCACCGACAATCGAGGCCTCAGCTGGCGCTCATTACACTGCTTGCAACACATGTTCACATCACCTCCCCCTCGCCATGACACTGCCACGTTCGCTTAAATGGATCGCCGGAATATTTCTGGCGCCGATCGTGCTGGCGGTGTTGCTGATCGCAATTTTCGGCTGGAACTGGCTGCGCGGCCCGATTGAGCGCATGACGGCGGAGAAAACCGGTCGGGTGCTGGCCATCAACGGCGAACTAACCGTCAAATTCGGCTGGCCTTGGCCGCGCGTACACGCCGAGGCGGTGACGTTCGCGAATCCGGGCTGGGCCAAGGAAAAGCAGATGGTCGCCGCCGACGCGGTGGAAATCGCGGTCGATTTACCGCAACTGCTGCGCCAAAACATCGTTTTCCCCGAGGTGTCGCTCCAGCGGCCGGTGGTCTTTCTGGAGCGGAGCGCCGACGGTCGAATGAGCTGGCTGTTGGACCGCAACCAGCAGGACCAAGGCGCGCTCATCCGGATTGACCGCCTGATGCTCGACCACGGCACGCTCGGTTATGACGATGCGGGGCAGAAGACCAGTATCCGTGCGGCGCTCTCGACCGTGAACATACCCGCAGACGGTTCGACCGGCGCCGGTGTCGCTTTCAGCGCTCACGGACACTACAAAAATCTGCCGCTGAAGGCGGCGGGTAGCGGCGGGCCGGTGCTCGCCTTGCGTGACGAAAGGACCCCGTATGCGCTAAAAATTGACGCGACCGTGGGTCGTACCCGCGTCCGCGCCGACGGCGCCATCACCAGTCTGCTCAAATTCTCCGCGGTGGACTTGCGTCTGGCCCTCAGTGGGGACGATCTGCAGCAGCTCTATCCCTTGCTCGGGATCGCGTTCCCGGCAACGCGCGCCTACGCGACCGAAGGGCACCTGTTGCACAGCGGGACAACGTGGCGCTACGAAAAGTTCTCGGGCCGGGTCGGTGCCAGCGACATCGCGGGGACCTTGCAAGTCGCGACCGGCGGCAAGCGCCCGGCACTGACCGCCGAGTTGGTCTCCAAGCTGCTTGATCTGAAGGACCTCGGGCCGATGATCGGTTCGCGGCCCGCCAATGTGGCGCCGGTGGCCGGCCAGCCGGCGAAGAGTGCATCGGCGCGCGGCCGCGTGCTGCCCGACTTGCCGTTCAAGACCGATCGCTGGGATACCGTGGACGCCGACGTGAAGTTGAGTGCGAAGACCATTCGCCACGCCAAGGAGCTGCCGCTGGAAGACCTCGTGACCCATTTGAGCTTGCGTGATTCGGTGCTAACGCTCGATCCGCTGAATTTCGGCATGGCCGGTGGGCAACTCAACGCAGTGATTGCGCTGGATGGACGCAAGGATCCGATCCAGGCGCACGCCAAGGTGCGGGCCAGAAAAATCCTCCTCGGCAAGCTGTTTCCGACAGTCGAATTGAATAAGACCAGCATCGGTCAGATCAACGGCGAGTTCGATCTCGCGGGTCAAGGCAACTCGGTTGGTCGCATGCTGGCGAGTTCCAATGGCAAGGTGGGGCTGGTCGTGGCCGGCGGCGAGATTAGCAAGATGATGATGGAAAAAGTCGGTTTGCACCTCTGGGAAATTCTGGAGCTGAAAGTGACCGGCGACCGCCAGATCAAGTTGCGTTGCGCGGTGGCCGATTTCGACGTTCGGCAAGGGGTCATGCACACCGACGCGCTGGTCTTCGACACCGAGGTCACCACCATCATCGGTACCGGCAGTATCGATCTGGGACAGGAGAAGCTGGACCTGACGCTGAATCAGAAAACCAAGAACACCAGCCCCTTCGCCCTGCGCAGTCCCATCCACGTTCGCGGCAGCTTTGCCCAGCCCGAGGTCGGCGTGGACCAGGGGCGTGTCGCCGCGCGGGCCCTGGGCGCGATTGCGCTGGGTCTGGTCAATCCGCTGTTGACCTTGATTCCGTTGATCGACGCGGGTCCGGGCAAGGACAGTGATTGCGGGCAACTGGTCCGCGAGGCCCGGGACTTGCCGCGTCCACCGAACAAAAACGCAGGCGCGCAAAAATGAGCATGAACCGAGGGCCTCGGCTTGCCAATCGGGAAATTCGCAGGTTTGCGCTGGCCGCCGTGACGGCATTTTGCCTGTTCACCACGGCAGGCTGTGCGACGCTGCCGGACACCGATGCCCTGATAGAGCGGCACATCGGACAAGCCGCCCGATTTGAGAATGCGCGCGGTGCGCTCTCCGTGCAGAAGAGCGCCGCGATCCTCGCGGAGCTCAAGCGCAAATCCGGCGACATCGATGTGCTGGAAAAGCAAATAGTGCTGGAACAGGCCATCAATGGCAGTCCGCTCATCCTGGGAAACAAAGTGACCCTGCTGCAGGACGGTGCGGCGACCTACGCGGCTATGTTCGCCGCCATCCGCCAAGCCCAGGACCATATCAACCTGGAGTCCTACATCATCGAAGACGATGAAATAGGCCGGCAGTTCGCCGACCTGTTGCTGGCGCAGCAAAGCCGCGGCGTGCAGGTCAACCTAATCTATGACAGCGTCGGGGGCTTCAATACGCCGAAGGCCTTCTTCGAGCGGTTGAGGCAAGGCGGCATCGCGGTGCTCGAATTCAATCCGATCAACCCGTTCGCCGCCAAGACACCGTGGCTGCTCAATAACCGCGATCACCGCAAACTGCTGGTGGTGGACGGTCGCACCGCATTCCTGGGGGGCATCAATATCAGCAGCGTCTATTCGTCGGGGTCGGTCGTCAGGCGGAGCGGGAAAGCGCAGGGGGACGCGGTCGCCTGGCGCGATACCGACCTGCAGATTCAAGGACCGGTGGTGGGTGAATTTCAGCAGCTGTTCATGCAGACCTGGGACAAGCAGCGTGGCAAGCCGCTGGCCGCGAAAGACTATTTTCCTGCGCTGAAGGCGCAGGGCAACGACATCGTGCGCGCCATCGGCAGCACGCCGGACGATCCGTACAGCCTGATGTATCTGACCCTGATCTCGGCGATCGGCAATGCGGAAAAGCAGGTGCACCTGACCAACGCGTATTTTGTTCCAGATCCCCAACTGCTGAAGTCACTGACGGACGCTGCGGCGCGCGGGGTCGATGTGAAGCTGATACTGCCGAGCCACTCCGACTCGGCCGTCGTGTTTCACGCCGGCCGCGCGCATTACGCCAGCCTGCTCCAAGGGGGCGTCAAAATCTACGAGCGGGGTGGCGCACTGTTGCACTCCAAAACGGCGGTGATCGACGGCGTCTGGTCCACGGTGGGCTCGACCAATCTGGATTGGCGCAGCTTTCTTGACAACGATGAGGTCAATGCGGTGATCCTGGGGCACGAGTTTGCCCAGCAAATGCAGGCGATGTTTGCCAGCGACCTGGAAGCGTCGCAAGCCATCGACCCGGAGCGTTGGGAGCACCGACCCCTGCAGTTCCGGTTCAAGGAATGGATGGCACGGGTGTGGGGGCGCTTGCTGTAGCCGGACTGCGTTGCTACGCAGTCCGGTAGCCCATCATTTGCGGCCGACGACCAGCAGGAACACGCCGAGCACGATCGCGCCGGCGCTGAAAATCAGCGGCACGTTGACCGTTTCCTTCTCCTGCACCTTGAGTTCCAGCGGGCCCAGCTTCATGCCGGTGGTTTCCTTCGTATAACTGAAGCCGCCATACACCAGCCCCAAACCCCCCGCTGCGATCAGGATAATTCCTATTAGTTTTGTCGGATTCATTTGTGTTTTCTCCTAATAATTATGAAAGTGTAGATCCTGTCAAGCCTTGGAGGCTAAAGCAAATAATTTGCGTCGTATGTGCGTCTGCGCACAGAACGGACTGATCGAAGGATCAACAATGGCTTGCCAGCCTGGCAGGTGCCTGACAGGTATGCGTCAACTACAAAAATGGAGGTGATTTTATGTACTACATCGTTGAAACCAGCAAAGCATTCAGTCAAGCGTCGGCTGACCTTGAAGCCGCCGTGTTGCGCAATAGCTTTGGGGTGCTCCATGTGCACGACCTGGGCGCCACCCTGCGCAGCAAAGGCATTGCTTTTGTGGAGGAGTGCAAGATTTTTGAAGTCTGCAATCCGGCGCAGGCTGCCAAAGTGTTGTCCATCGATATGCGCCTGAACATGGCGTTACCGTGTCGGATCTCGGTGTTTACGGAGAACGGCAAGACAAAAATCGGCCTGATCAGGCCGGTCCAAATGCTGTCAGCCCTCTCGCAGGACGCGGCATTGGTTCAGGTTGCCAAAGAAGTGGAAGAAAAGACGATTCAGATGGTGGACGAGGCGAAATGAATTCGCGCCACCCAGATTTTTTTACACAGAAAGGCATTTCCATGAAAACCAGCCTTGGCTTGTATGTGGTGAGCACCACGCTGGCCGGCGTGATGATGCTGCTTGTCACCGGCTGTAACAAGCCGCCAGAAGCGACGGGCACGGCGGCGCCGAGCACGACGGTAGGGACCGAGATCGACGACAGCGTCGTCACAACCCGCGTCAAATCTGCGTTGCTGGCGGACCCGGATGTCAAAAGTTTTGATGTCAAGGTGGAAACCCGCAAGGGGGAAGTCCAGTTAAGCGGTTTTGTCGACAACCAGACACAACTCGATCGCGTCACCGCCCTTACGCGCGCGGTGGCGGGGGTCCAGAGCATTGACAACAAAGTGAGCCTGAAGGGCGCAGCGACGACGGTTGGCAACAAAGTTGATGACGTCATCGTCACGACCAAGGTCAAGGCCGCGCTGCTTGCCGATCCGAGCATCAAGGGTCTCGATATTGCGGTCGTCACGCGCAAGGGCGAAGTCCAGCTCAGCGGTTTTGTCGACAATCAGAGCCAGATTGACCGCGCCATCGAAGTTGCCCGCAGCACCGAAGGTGTGCACAGCGTCAGCAATGAAATGAGCCTCAAGAAGTAAGCCCGTTCACCCGTCAGCCTTTAAGGAGATAGTTTATGAAATCCATGAATAAATTCGGATCAGTCCTCGGCATGGCCGCCGTGCTGACGCTCGGCGCCTGCGCCGACATGAATATGCCCGCCAACACGTACGGCGCGGCGCCGACCTATCCGCAATCGGGCGCTTACGCCGGCTATGGCGTCGTGCAGTCCATTGAGCTGGTCCGACAGGGCATCGCTGGCAGCGGCATCGGTGCCGGCACCATCGCCGGTGCCGTGGTGGGCGGTATCGTCGGCAGCCAGGTGGGTGGCGGCACCGGCAAGACCGCCGCCACCGTGCTTGGCGCGGCCGGCGGCGCCTATGCCGGACATGAGCTGGAAAAGCGCAGCCAACAGCAAGCCGATGCCTACAAATTCACGATCCGCATGAACGATGGCTCCTACCAGACCGTGACGCAAACCACCATTGCCGATATTCGGGTGGGGGACCGCGTGAAGGTCGAAAACGGCGTGGCACGGCGCTATTGATTTTGGTCTGATCGGTTGTGGTCAGCGGTATGGGTGCCAATAGTTCGTTTTCTATGTGCGCTGGCCAACAGACGGTGGCATGCCTCGCCTCTAAAGTTGCAGGTAGATCACAGGCGGGCGGTGCCAGCACCGCGCCGATGTTTCATCTATTTGCAGGAGAGCGCAATGAACCGGGATCGCATCGACGGCAACTGGAAGCAGTTCAAGGGCACTGTCCAAGCGCAGTGGGGCAAGCTCACCGGTGACCACCTCAGCGTGCTGGCCGGCACGCGAGATCAGCTGGCCGGCAAGCTCCAGGAGCAGCATGGCATCTCTAAGGATGAAACGAGGCAGCAGCTCACCGATTGGCGCAAACGCTTGAACGAAATAAATCGCGTCAAGTGATTCAATGAATAAAGGAACAGACCGTGAACAAGCTCCATATCAACGCGATGGCCATGGCCATCGGCCTCGTTCTCAGTGCTGGCGCGATGGCGCAAACGATGTCGAAAGAGCAATACAAAGCCAGCAGCAGCGGCATTGCCGCTGAGTACAAGTCCGCCACGGCCGCCTGCGCCTCGTTCTCCGGGAATGTAAAAGACATCTGCAAAGCCGAGGCCGGCGGCAGAGAGAAAGTCGCCAAGGCGGCGCTGAAATCACAATACAGACCGTCAGAGGATGCCAGTTACAAGGTCCGTGTCGCCAGGGCGGAGGCCGATTACGCGGTCGCCCGGGAAAAATGTGACGACACGGCCGGCAATGTCAAGGACGTTTGCCTGAAGGAAGCCAAAGCCACTGCGGTTACCGCGCGGGCCAACGCCAAAGCGCATATGAAAACGGCCATGGCGCATGACGCTGCCGATGCCAAGTCCGCCAACGCGCAGAGCGTGGCGGACCAGGAAACTGCCAAAGCCCAGAACAAGGCAGATGAAAAAATCACCGATGCGCGCAAGGATGCTGCCGCGCAAACACGCGATGCCAATTACGCGGTAGCGAAGGAAAAGTGTGACGCCTTGGCAGGTGATGCGAAGGGCGACTGCCTCAAGGATGCGAAGGCGCGCTTTGGCAAGTCGTAATTCGCAGTCGATTGGATACGGATTTTTAAGCAGATGTTCAACCTAAAGGAAACGAAATGAAAACGATACAAAAATATTCACTCAGCACGGTTTTGGCCGCCACTCTGATCGTTCTGGGCGGTTGCGCCGGAATGACCACGCAAGAGCGCGGCACCGCCACCGGTGCCGTTATCGGTGGTGTCGCGGGTAACGTGGTTGGCGGCGGCCTGTTGGGCACAGCGGCCGGCGCGGCAGTTGGTGGCGTTATCGGTCACGAAGTCACCAAGAAAAAGTAAGGCACCCGCAGCACTGCGGGTTGTGCATCAAACGCAGCCCGTAGGCTTGGGAAGACCGCCGTACTTGGTGATCGGCTTCATCGGTCCGGTCATCCAGAGTTTGAATACGGCGTTCTGTTCCTCGTTCAGGTATTTGGCGAATTTGCGTATCGGTGGCACGCTGCCGAATTCTTCGTAATAGTCGCGGGCTTTCAGAATCTGCGCCCATTTGGCAGCGTCGAGTTCATAACCGTCGGCTTCCGCCATGGCCCGGCCAATCTCCTCTGTCCACGCCCCCATGTCCGTGAGATAACCATCCCCGTCGCGATCTGGCAGATTCATGTTGAGTCCTTCTTTCTGAATTAAACATTGCGGTCAACGCATTCAACCCACGCTCAAGTGGCTTGAATCATTGGCGTGCAGGATAAACAACAGTTTAAGGAAACTGCACCCGTTCTGCCATTGCCCAGATGGGTAGCGTCTGTTGATGCGGCAAGCGCATCTTCCACCGAGCATTCGTTGGGCTCAAATTTCATCAGCCAGTAGTTCATCGCCTCAAGTTTGCCAGCGTCCGGCTCACATTGCACGCGCTACTTCAGCTCTGCCTAGAATCGCTGGTCCTGTTCCGCACACGAGAGTTCCACCATGGCCAGCATCCCCCTTACCGAACCACACGCAACAAAGAAGGTCTTCAAGGTCGCCGTGATGGGCGCGGGCGCGGTCGGCTGCTACTACGGCGGCATGTTGGCCCGCGCCGGGCATGAGGTCGTGCTGATCGCGCGGCCCCAGCACGTGGAGGCCATCACCCGCGACGGCCTGCGCATGCAGACCACAAGCTTCGACGAACGCGTAGCCCTGACCGCCAGCAGCGAGCCCAGCGCGGTGCAAGGCGCGCAGCTGGTGCTGTGCTGCGTCAAGTCCACCGATACCGAATCCGTCGGCGCCCTGCTGCGGCCGTACCTGGCGCCCGATGCGCTGGTGCTGACCCTGCAAAACGGCGTGGACAACGCCGACCGCCTGCGCACCGTGCTCACCGGAACCGCAGTGGCCGCCGCCGTGGTGTACGTCGCCACCGAAATGGTCGGGGCCGGCCACGTCAAACACCACGGCCGCGGCGAGCTGGTGATCGAGCCCGCTGCTTCCTCGTCCATTTCCAGCGAGGCCGTGGCGCAAGCGCTGATCGCCGCCGGCGTGCCCACCGAAATCTCAAGCAACGTGCGCGGCGCGCTGTGGGCCAAGTTGATCCTCAACTGCGCCTACAACGCCGTCTCGGCCATCACCCAGCTGCCGTATGGCAAGACAGTGGCGGGCGAGGGCATCAAGGACGTGATGCGCGACGTGGTGGCCGAATGCCTGGCCGTGGCCCAGGCCGAAGGCGTGCAGGTGGCGGGCGACGTGCCTGCGGCCGTAGCCAAGCTCGCCGACAGCATGCCGAACCAGTATTCATCGACCGCGCAGGACCTGGCGCGCGGCAAGCGTAGCGAGATCGATTACCTCAATGGCCTGATCGTAAAACGCGGCGAGGCGCTGGGCGTTGCGACGCCAGCAAATCGGGTGTTGTGGGCGTTGGTGAGGTTGATGGAGGGGAAGCGGGCGTAGGGTTACTGGACATTGCATCGCAAAAGCGATACATTGAAACTATGAAAACTGCAACACTGCCCTCTATTCGTGTTGAGCCTGAATTTCGCTCAACTGTTGAATCGCTGCTTCGCGATGCCGAGACCTTGACAGAGTTTGTTGAGAACGCTGTTCGTGAAACGGTTGTCAGGCGTCGCAATCAGGCGGAGTTTCTTTCGCGCGGCATCGAATCGCTTGAAGACGCCAGGAGCAAAGACGACTACGTCGATGCCGACATCGTATTGGACAAACTACGCCAACGCCTGGCAACGGCAAAGGCCAAAGCAGGCTCAGGTAAACAATGAGCTATCGGGTTAAATTAACTCGGGAGGCCGAGGATGATTTGCTGCGACTTTACGATTTTGTGCTTGAACGTGAGCTTGATCGAGTGGGTGGCAGCGATCTGGCAGTAGCCGACAGGGCCATTGCTGCCATACAGGACGGTTTTGCAACATTGCGGAGTTCACCCTTTACCTGCCGAAAGGCTAATCAAAGCCCCTTCCTGCGGGAGTTGGTGATTCCCTTTGGAGGAATGGGCTATGTCGCCTTGTTTGAGATTGCTGACAACAACACCGTGGTCATTGCGGCTGTACGTCATCAACGCGAGGATGACTATCACTAGGCAGTTGGCGAGCAATCGGTTCGACGACAACAGCCATCACTGCCGACTGGCAAAAAGCTAGCCCTTTCAGTTGATTTCACGGATGTGAAAAATCAGCCGCGTTCGGCCTTCCTGACACGTGCAGCCTCGCCACCACCGCCGCCGTCTCCGCGACCAGCTTCCCCTTCTTCCACACCTTCAACCGATTCGCCCGCAGCCGAATCGCTTCAATCGGGTCCCGCGCCTGCAGCAGCACAAAGCTCGCATCGCAGCCCACCTCCAGCCCATAGCCCTGCAGGTGCATCAACTTCGCCGCGTTGGTGGTCACCGCGTCGAAGCAGGCGCGAATGCCTTGCTGGCTGGTCATCTGCGCCACATGCAGGCCCATGTGCGCTACTTCCAGCATGTCGCCGCTGCCCATGCCGTACCAGGGGTCCATCACGCAGTCGTGGCCGAAGGCGACGTTGACGCCGGCGGCCATCAGCTCGGGCACGCGGGTCATGCCGCGGCGCTTGGGGTAGCTCTCATTCCGGCCCTGCAGCGTGATGTTGATCAGCGGGTTGGCAATCACGCTGACACCGCTTTCGGCGATCAATGGCAGCAGCTTGCTCACGTAGTAGTTGTCCATGCTGTGCATCGAGGTGCAGTGCGAGCCGTTGACGCGACCCTGCAGGCCCAGGCGTTGGGCCTCAAAGGCCAAGGTCTCGATGTGGCGCGACAGCGGGTCGTCCGACTCGTCGCAATGCATGTCCACCAGCAGGCCGCGCTCGGCCGCGATCTCGCACAGCAGCTTGACGCTCAAGGCGCCCTGTTCATAAGTGCGCTCGAAGTGGGGGATGCCGCCAACCACTTCCACGCCCTTGTCCAATGCGCGCTTGAGGTTGTCCACGCCGCCCGGGCTGCGCAGCACGCCGTCTTGTGGAAAAGCCACCAGCTGCAGGTCGATGTAGGGCGCGACCTGTTTCTTCACCTGCAGCAGCGCGTCCACGGCCAGCAGGCTGGGGTCGCTGGTGTCCACATGGCTGCGAATGGCCAGCAGGCCCTTGGCCACAGCCCAGTCGCAGTAGGTGAGGGCACGTTCAATCAGCGCCTCGGCGGTCAGCAGCGGCTTGAGCTCGCCCCACACGGCAATGCCTTCGAGCAGCGTGCCGGACGCATTGACGCGCGGCAGGCCGTAGCTCAGCGTGGCGTCCATGTGAAAGTGGGGGTCGACAAACGGCGGGCTCACTAGAAAGCCTCGCGCGTCGATCACCTGGTGCGCGTCAGCCATGAGGCCGGGGGTGACTTCGAGGATGTTGCCGTCGCCCACGGCAATGGACATGCCGGTGCGCCCGTCAGGCAAGGTAGCGTTGTGAATCAGCAGGTCAAGCATGGTGTTATTTAGGTTTTGTGCTATTAATAGTGTAGCTAATTAGCCAATAGATTCGTCGGCTAGAGGCCAACTTTGTTCATATTTTTGGCATTGGCCAGTCGTTTCAGCGCTCACCCTTGCGGTAAGGCTTCATCAGCGCCTGGGGGTAACTGGCCTTGCGCGCCATCAGCACCAGGGCCACGATAGACAGCACATAGGGCAGCATCAGGTAGAGCTGGTAGGGCAGCACAGCGGCCCCCGACTGCTGCAAGCGCAGTTGCAGCGCGTCAAAAAAAGCAAACAGCAGCGCCCCCAGCAGCGCTTTGCCCGGACGCCACGAGGCAAACACGACGAGCGCCACACAAATCCAGCCGCGCCCGTTGACCATATTGAAAAAGAAGGCGTTGAAGGCCGACAGGGTCAGGAATGAGCCTGCCACCCCCATGAGCGCCGAACCCGCCACGATGGCCCCGGTGCGGATGGCCGCCACCGAGACGCCTTGGCCCTCGGCGGCCTGCGGGTTCTCGCCCACCATGCACACCGCCAGCCCCACGGGGGTGCGATACAGCGTGTAGCCGATCAGTGGCACCAGCAGCAGGGCCAGTAGCGTGAGCGGTGTTTGTTGCGCCAGAATTGGCAGACCCAGCCAGTCCATCTCGGCAAAGGGCGTGATGGTGGGCGGCGTGCTGACTTTGGGGAAACTCACGCGGTAGCCGTAGTAACTCAGCGCTGTGGCCAGCAGCGTAATGCCCAAGCCCGAGACATGCTGCGACAGCGCCAGCCCCACCGTCAAAGAGGCATGCAGCAGGCCCAAGGCCGCCCCGGTGAGCGCGGCCACGCCAACACCCGCCCACAGCGGCAACCCCAGATAAACCGCCAACCAGCCGGTAAAGGCGCCTGCGACCATGATGCCCTCGATGCCCAGGTTCAACACCCCCGCGCGCTCGCACAGCAGCACCCCTAGCGTGCCCAGAATCAGCGGCGTGGCTATGCGCAGCACGGCGACCCAGAAGGACGGGTTGGCAAGGATGTCAAAAAATTCGGTCATTTCCAGCGCACTTTGTATTGGGTGAGCAGCGTGGCGACCAGCACCGAAATCAGTGAGGTGGCCACGATCACATCGGCAATGAAGGTGGGCACGCCCACCGCACGGCTCATGCTGTCGGCCCCCACCAGTACGCCGGCCACAAAAACGCTGGCCGCCATCACGCCCAGCGGGTGCAGGCCAGCCAGCATGGCAATCACGATACCGGTGTAGCCATAGCCGGGCGACATGTCCAGCGTGAGGTAGCTGGTGCGCCCCGCCACCTCAATGGCGCCGGCCAGCCCCGCCAGTGCGCCCGACAACATGGCCACCAACACCACGGTGCGCGTGACCGACACGCCGGCAAACGCGGCCGCGCGCGCATTCGCGCCCACGGCGCGAATGTCAAAGCCCAGCACCGTGTACTTCAGCAGCGCCCATAGCCCTACCGACAGGGCGCAGGCCCATAGCAAGCCGGTGTGCACCCGGGTTTGCGCGATCAGTCTGGACAACTCCAGTTCCGGCATCAGCGCCACGCTTTGCGGCCAGCCCATGGCGGTGGGGTCTTTCATGGGGCCGTCCAGCATCAGCGACACCAGCAACAGCACGATGAAGTTGAGTAGCAGGGTGGTTACCACCTCATCCACGCCCAGCTTGGCTTTCATCAGTGCAGGCCCCAGCAGCAGCAGGGCGCCCGCCAGCGCGGCCGCGAGCATCATCAAAACAAACAAGGCTGCCGGGTGCAGCGCCAGCCCGGTGCCGTCATGCAGGCCGCCTACCGCCACGGCGGCCAGCGCGCCCATGTAGAGCTGGCCCTCGGCGCCAATGTTGAAAAGTCTTGACTTGAACGCCACCGTGGCTGCC
Organism: Rhodoferax sp.; assembly: GCA_036835225.1. Taxonomy (GTDB): domain Bacteria; phylum Pseudomonadota; class Gammaproteobacteria; order Burkholderiales; family Burkholderiaceae_C; genus Rhodoferax. Next base: position 13,129 of record DAITMI010000052.1, read on the forward strand.
AGCCCGGTCAGCATCAGCGGGATGGCGCGGGTCAAGGTCTCGCTGAAAGCAAACACCGAGCCGAAGCCGCCCTGCAGCAGCAATCCATAGGTCTGCCCCACCGGGGCACCCGCCCACAGCACCAGCAGGGCGCTGATGAGCAGGGTGAACATGACGGCGCCCAGCGGGGCCAGCACCAGGGCTAGGCGTGAGGTTTCTGTGCGTTTTTCGAGCCTCATGCCCGCGCATCCTGTTGGGCTGGTACCCCGGCCATGGCCAAGCCAATGGCTTCGCGGCTCCAGTCTTCGGCGGGCCGGGCCTCGGTCAAGTGCCCGGCGTGCATCACTGCCACGCGGTCGCCCAGGGTCATGACTTCGTCCAGGTCGTCAGAAATTACCAGCACCGCGGCCCCCGCATCGCGCGCGGCCAGCAACTGTGACTGCACATAGGCCACGGCGCCAATGTCCAGGCCCCAAGTGGGCTGGTGCGCAATGATGAGCTTCGGGGTGGTGGCGTTCGGCGCGTCCGCCTTGTGGTCGGGGTGTAGCAGGGCGCGCCCCAAAATCAGCTTTTGCATGTTGCCACCCGACAGGGCGCGCGCCGCTACCAACGGCCCGCCGCCGCGCACATCAAATTGCTCGATCACGCGCTGCGCATAGGCGCGGGCGGCGCTGCGCTTGACCCAACCCCAGCGCGAGAACGCCGGACTGCGCAGGCGCTCGGACACGGCGTTTTCCCACACGGGTAAGTCGCCCACAACGCCCACGGCGTGACGGTCTTCAGGAATGCGGGCCACGCCCAGCGCCACCCATTCAGACGGATGCGCCGGTAGCGGCTGGCCCATGAAAGTCACGTGGCCGGCCACCGCGTGGCGCGTGCCGCACAGCAGCTCGGCCAGCGCCACCTGGCCGTTGCCCGAGACCCCGGCAATGGCCACCATTTCGCCGCTGCGCAGGGTGAGTGAGATGCCATCGAGCCGCTCACGCCCCGGCGCGGTGCAGACCCCTTCAAGCACGCACACCGGCGCGCCGACTTGGCCTGCCGGGTGGCGCTGCGGTGGGGTCACTGCATGGCCCACCATCCACTGCGCCAATTGCTCCTGGGTCGTATCTCGCGCGTTCGCCTCTGCCACCAGCATGCCCCCGCGCAGTACCGCCACCCGGTGCGACACGCGCAGCACCTCGCCTAGCTTGTGGCTGATGAAAATAATCGACAAGCCCTGCGCCACCATCTGCGCCAGTACGGCAAACAGTGCCTCGCTCTCCTGCGGGGTCAGCACCGCAGTGGGCTCGTCCAGAATCAGAATGCGGGCGCCGCGGTACAGCGCCTTGAGAATCTCCACCCGCTGGCGCTCGCCCACCGACAGCTTGCCCACCAGCGCTTTGGCGTCTACGGTGAGGCCAAACTGCTGCGCCACCGCCATCAGCTTGTCGCGCGCGGCGCGGTGGCGAGTCAAGGGGAGCCACAGCGGCTCCGAGCCCAGCATCACGTTGTCGAGCACACTCAAGTTGTCGGCCAGCGTGAAGTGCTGGTGCACCATGCCAATGCCGGCCGCCAACGCCGCCTTGGGGTCACTGGGGTGCAGGGGTTTGCCAAACACCTCGATCTCGCCTGCGTCGGCGGTGTAGTGGCCAAAAAGAATCGACACCAGTGTGGACTTGCCCGCCCCGTTTTCGCCCAGCAGCGCCAGCACTTCGCCTTTTTGCAGTTGCAGCGATATGTTGTCGTTGGCCACCAGCGCGCCAAAGCGCTTGGTGATGCCTGACAGAACGAGAACGGGCTTGCTCACCTTACTTGGCGGTCGACTTGGGCTGGCTGTCGTCCACCCTCACGGTGAACTTGCCGTCCAGAATTTCTTTCTCACGCAACTTGACCTTGGCCACAATGTTGGCCGGCACTTTTTTCTCAAAGGTGCCCAGCGGCGCCAGGGACGAACCCTTGTGCTTCATCATCGAGTACGGGCCGTAGTCTTCAGCGGTGAACTTGCCTTCTTTGGCGAGCTTGATGGCACGGTCGGCCGACGGCTCAAAGTGCCACAGGGCCGAGGCCACCACGGTGTCGGGGTACTGCGCCTGGGTGTTGATCACGTTGCCAATGGCAAGCCGGCCTTTTTCCTTGGCCGCGTCGCTCACGCCAAAGCGCTCGGCATACAGCACGTCGGCACCCTTGTCGATCATGGCGAAGGCGGCTTCCTTGGCCTTGGGTGGGTCAAACCAGCTGTTGATGAAGCTCACGCTGAACTCCACCTTGGGGTTGGTCTCTTTGGCGCCCGCCATGAAGGCGTTCATCAGTCGGTTGACCTCGGGGATGGGGAAGCCGCCCACCAAGCCAATCTTGTTGCTTTTGCTCATGCCTCCGGCGATCAGGCCGCTCAGGTAGGCCGGCTCCTGGATGTAGTTGTCAAACACGCTGAAATTCGGCGCGGCGGGCTTGCCGCTGGAGCCCATCAGGAACGAGACCTTGGGGAAGTCTTTGGCGACCTTGCGGGCGGCCGCTTCCACGGCAAAGGCTTCGCCCACGATCAGCTGGTTGCCACCCGTGGCGTACTCGCGCATGACGCGCTCGTAGTCGGCGTTGCTGACGTTCTCGCTGGCCTTGTACTCAATCTCGCCGCGCGCTTCAGCCGCCTTGAGCGCGGTGTGCAGGCGCCCGGCCCACTGTTGCTCGAAGGGCACGGTGTAAATACCGGCCACCTTGAGTTTGGCTTGCGCCAGGGTCAGGCCGGGGGTCAGGGTGGCCAGCGCCGCCGCCAGGGCGAGGGCGTTTCGACGAGTCAAGAGTGTGAGAGCCATGATTTCTCCAGGGTTGATGAACTATAAAAACAATAGCTGCTAGCGCAGACCAGGCAAGGGCTAGAGCCCGACTTGGCCTAAAAATACACGCACATTACGTGCCAGCCCGCTCCAGCATGGCATGCAGCAGCACATTGCAGCCGGCGCTGATGTGCTCGGGCTTGGCGTCTTCAATCTCGTTGTGGCTGATGCCGTCCTTGCACGGGATGAAGATCATGCCGGTGGGCGCCAGCTTGGCCATGTAGACCGCGTCATGGCCGGCGCCCGAGACCACCGGCATGTTGGAGTAACCCAGCTTGGCCGCAGCGCGTGCCACCGCGTCGATGCAGTCGGCGTGAAAGCCCTGCGCCGGGTAGCTCGAGACCAGCTCGATCTGGATGGCGAGGCCGGTGTCCGCGCTGAGTCGGGCCGCGAAGGCCTTCACCTCATCGGCCATCTGATCGACCAGCGCGTCGGTGGCGTTGCGCAGGTCAATGCTGAACTTGACCCGTCCCGGAATCACGTTGCGGCTGTTCGGGTGCACCTGCACCATGCCCACCGTGCCGCGACCATGCGGCGCATGGCGCAGGGCGGCGGCCACCACTTCCTGCATCAGATGCGTCGCGACCTGCATGGCGTCCTTGCGCAGCGCCATGGGCGTGGGGCCCGCGTGCGCCTCCATGCCGGTCACGGTGCAGTCAAACCAGCGAATGCCCAGCACGCCCTGCACCACGCCGATGGTCACGTCGTGGTCTTCGAGCACCGGCCCCTGCTCGATGTGGGTTTCAAAAAACGCACCAATCGGGTGCTCCCCCGGCTCCTGTTCGCCGATGTAGCCAATGCGCGCGAGCTCCTCGCCGACCGACTTGCCTTCGGTGTCTTTGGCCGCGTAGGCGTGCTCCAGCGTGAAGGCCTTGGCAAACACGCCCGAGCCCATCATCACTGGCACAAAGCGCGAGCCTTCCTCGTTGGTCCAGAAGCTCACCTCGATGGGCGCTTCGGTTTCGATGCAGTGGTCGTTCAGGGTGCGCACCACCTCCAGCCCGGCCAGCACGCCGTAGTTGCCGTCGAACTTGCCGCCGGTGGGCTGGGTGTCGATGTGGCTGCCGGTCACGATGGGGGGAAGCGAATTGTTGCGCCCGGCGCGGCGCATGAAGCCGTTGCCGATTTTGTCGATGGTCACTGTCATGCCTGCCTCTTTGGCCCAGCGGGTGACGAGGTCGCGCCCCTGCTTGTCCAGGTCGGTCAGGGTCAGGCGGCAGACGCCGCCCTTGGGCGTGGCGCCAATCTGCGCCAGCTCCATCAACGAGGCCCACAGGCGCTCGCCGTTGATGCGCAGCGTGTCAATGTTGAGGGTGGTTGCAGCGGTCATGAGGGTTTCCTTCGCGTGAATTCAAACTGGGCAGCATGGCGACAAATTCGTAATGGCAAGTGTTCTACATTCGTCGTTGATCCGTCATTGCGAGCGCAGCGCGGCAATCCAGAGGTCGTGGATTGCCGCGCTGCGCTCGCAATGACGGGAGGGTTCACCTAATCACCGCACTCGGCGCCAGTGTTTGCGCACGCAATTTGTTGGCGGCAAAGTTCGCGCCAAACGCCGGGCGTTTGATGTAGCGGCCCGCGCCCTGTTTGGCGCGCAGGTCGCCCTGCACCAACACCAGCTCGCCCTGGCTCACGGTGTGGCTGGGGATGCCACGCACGGTGCGGCCCTCAAAGATGTTGAAGTCGCCCTTGCTGTGCTGGGCTTTGGCCGACAGGGTCTTGCTGCCTTGCGGGTCCCACACCACCAGGTCGGCGTCGGCCCCGACCGAGACGCTGCCTTTTTGCGGATAGATGTTGAACAGCTTGGCGGTGTTGGCCGAGGTGATGGCGACGAACTCGGACGGCGTCAGGCGCCCGCTGTTGACACCGGCGTCCCAGATGACGGCCAGGCGCTCTTCGATGCCGCCGCAGCCGTTCGGGATTTTGGAGAAGTCGTCTTTGCCGGCGGCTTTTTGCGCCGCGCAAAAAGTGCAGTGATCGGTGGCGGTGGTGTGCAGGTTGCCCGACTGCAGACCGCGCCACAAGGCTTCCTGATGCCCCTTGGGTCGGAATGGCGGGCTCATCACATGCGCGGCCGCCGTGGCAAAGTCGGGGTGGCGGTACACGCTGTCGTCCAGCACCAGATGGCCGGCCAGCACTTCGCCGTACACGCGTTGGCCGCGGGCGCGGGCGCGGGCAATCGCCTCCGCCGCTTCAATGCACGAGACGTGCACCACATAGATCGGCACGCCCAAAACGTCGGCGATGGCAATGGCGCGATTGGCAGCTTCGCCTTCCACCATCGGTGGGCGCGACAGCGGATGCCCCTCCGGCCCGGTGATGCCCATCGCCGCCACTTCTTTTTGCAGCAAAAACACCAGCTCGCCGTTCTCGGCATGCACCGTCGGCATGGCGCCCAGTTCGAGCGAGCGCTTGAAGCTGTTCACCAGCGTTTCGTCGTCGCACATGATGGCGTTTTTGTAGGCCATGAAGTGCTTGAAACTGTTGATGCCCTCAGTCTGCACCAGCGTGCCCATGTCGCGTTTCACCGTCTCGTCCCACCAGGTGATGGCCATGTGAAAGCTGTAGTCGCTGGCTGCTTTTTCAGCCCAGCCGCGCCAGGTCTGGTAGGCCTCCATCAGCGGCTGCTGCGGGCTGGGGATGACGAAGTCGATGATGGTGGTGGTGCCGCCCGCCAGACCGGCCGCCGTGCCGGTGAAGAAGTCGTCCATCGTGGTGGTGCCCATGAAGGGCAGCTGCATGTGGGTGTGCGGGTCAATGCCGCCAGGCATCACATACTGGCCGCCGGCGTCCACTGTCGTGGCACCGGCGGGGGCGCTCAGGTTCTCGCCTACGGCGGTGATTTTGCCGCTCCGGGTGATGACGTCGGCCAGAAACGCGCGGTCGGCGTTGACGACAGTGCCGCCACGGATAAAAAGGTGAGTCATTCAATACTCCTGAAAATATAGCTACTAAGGCAATCAACACGGGGGCTAGAGCCCATTTTGATGC
>DAITMI010000053.1:0-18844 GCA_036835225.1 Rhodoferax sp.
GCTTGCGGCGCCAGCGCCGCTGTCATGGCGATGCAACCTGCACTGGCGCAAGACGGCTCTCAGTTGCAGCGCGTAGAAATTACGGGCTCCTCGATTAAGCGCATTGCGGCCGAAGGCTCGCTGCCCGTCATGGTCATGAAGGCCGAGGAAATTAAGGCCTCCGGCGTTACATCGGCGGTTGATCTGGTAAAGAAACTGTCGTCTGTCCAGGGATCAACTGGTGAATCTGCGGCAGTTGGTGGTTCGAGCTTTGGTTTTTCGGGTATCTCCATACACAATGTTGGTGAGACTCGGACACTTGTGCTACTGAACGGCAAGCGCCTCGCACAGTTTGGTGGCCAGACTCTCACCGGGTTTGCTGCCGGTTTTGACTTGAACTCTATTCCGCTTTCCGCGATTGACCGGGTTGAGCTACTGACTGACGGGGCTTCAGCCCTTTATGGTGCAGATGCCATCGGCGGCGTTGTCAACTTCATTACCAAGCGCAACTCGACAGAGGGGGATGTGACCATCGGCTTCTCGAGCCCAGCCAGCGGCGCTCAAGAGAAGCGGTTGAGCGCGACCAAGGGCTTTGGGTCGCTGGAGAAGGATGGTTATAACGTGATGCTTTCGTTCGGTCACGACGAACGGACTCAGTTGTACGCAACTGATCGTTCGTTTGCAAAAACCGGAAAAGTGCAGTTCGAATACAACGGCAAACAGTACCGAAAACAGCAGTTTTCAGCGAGTCCCATTCCAGCCAATGCCACGGATGATTCAGGGCAATTGATCAATCCGTACCAGAAGACGAACGGCACATGCCCCGCCAAGACTTTCCGCGTTATCGAGCCGTACAACGACGGCTCCGGACTGGCAGACGATTATTGCGGTTTTGATTTTGTAGGCGAACTCGAGATTTACCCCGAACGCAAACGTGACAACTTCATGGCTTCGGCGACTGCCAAGGTAGGTGAACAAGAAGTTTTTGCCGACGTATTGTTGTCGAGAACCAGCCAAGTTTCACGTATTGCACCAGTACCGGGCGCGATCAGTATCCCCACCGGGTCACCGTTGCATACCCAATATTTGCTGCCTCTTGGCATTACTGGCGACAGTACTGCCTACTATCGTCTGTACGACATGGGAAAACGTACCAGCAACGATACTGCCGACTTCACCAACATTGTGTTGGGATCTAGAGGCTGGCTGTCCGGATGGGACTACAACGCGGGTTACAGTCACTCAGTCAGTGATGTAAAGGGAAGTATTTCTGGTTATCCAGGTGCCTTGGCCGTTAGTAGATTAAGGAAAAGTGGCCTTCTCGATCCATTCGTTGGACCTGGCCAGCAATCTGCCGCCGCGCAAGCCGCAATTAATGGAACAAGTTATAGCGGCTATTGGGATGGCGGGGTTTCCAGTTTGGATGCCCTGAGTTTGAATGGCTCACGTGAGTTAACCCGGCTTGCTGGTGGTGGACTGATGTTGGGCGCCGGAGTCAATTTCAATCGTGAAAGCTTCGATTCCAAACCCAGTCTTTTTGCACAAGGAAAACTATCAGATCCGGTAGCGGGAACATTGTGCGATGGCACGACTGCCAGCCCTTGCGACCAGCGTTTTGGCGATGCCTCGGCTTCGCCACCCTATTCAGCAAGCCGCACATCGAAAGGTGTGTTTGGCGAATTGGTCATGCCGGTTACAAAATCGCTTGAATTAGGGGCCGCCATCCGTTTTGATAATTATTCGGACTTTGGCGATGCGAGTACGGCCAAAGCCAATTTCCGTTGGACGCCTGCCTCGAACTGGCTGGTCCGTGGTTCCATTGGAACAGGATTTCATGCACCGACAGTACCCCAAGTTAATGCATCCCTTCGCAGCTATGGTGTTACGAGTGACAAATATACTTGCACGCCAGCACTGCAGGCGGTGGCCACCGCAAATGGGGCGATATGTCAAGCTGGTAATAGACAATACGATCAACTCGCAGGAGGTAATCCAGCCTTACAACCTGAAAAGTCTGACCAAGCTACGCTGGGGGTACGCTTTGAACCAAATACATCCATGTCTTTTGGAGCTGATCTTTGGCACGTCAAAATTGCAGATTCGTTTGGTCAATTGACTGAGCAGTTGGTGTTTGCGAATCCTGGCGCCTTTCCAAAATCATGGTCCAAACAGACCGATGTAGGCACCGGTAAGACTTATCTGGCATTTGTTGCTGACAACCAAAATCTAGGAAACTCCTACGCAACTGGCTTGGATCTGGACTTCTCCGGACGAACCAAGACTTCACTTGGCTTATTGTCAACGCAACTCACGCTGACGTACATGCTTCGAGAAGAGAGTCAGTTAGAGAAGAACGGACAATACTATTCTGCAATTGGAAATTTTGCTGATTTAGGAACTGTCACATTCCGAACCAAGGGTCGCCTGGCAACTTCTCTGAAAACCGGTGATTGGACGAATACGCTGGCAGCCAATTTCCAATCTGGTTATAAAGACCAGGAGACGACTGTTGAGCTACTGGATGCTGCGGGCAATGTTACCGGTACGGAAGATATTCGTATGGAGGTTGACAGCTATGTAACTCTCGACTGGCAAACTGCATGGAGTCCCGCCGGCAAGAAGTGGTCTGTAACAGCTGGAGTGCAGAATCTTTTAGATACGGCTCCACCGTTTGTTGTGTCGACCAGCGGCACGAATCGTGGGCAACAGTTTGGCTACGATGATCGGTACTATGATTCGCGTGGTCGCACCCTGTACATCAATGGGTCATACAAGTTTTGATCGTTGCAGCATAGCTAACTAGGTCAGTGCTGCCTAAGGAGAGCCCGCCGACGAACGGTCGGTGGGCTCTTTTTCATTGGATTTTTATCTATTACATTTCTATGCTTTTCAACGGCATCCTCACTCGTGTTCAACGCCTGGCGCTCATCGCATTGAGCGTATTGACTGCGCTGGCGATGCCCCCGTTGCTGACCGGCTGCAATGAAGTCTCGAACAATCCGCATCCGTTAGGTTCTGAGAAGACCAACACGCTGTTCGTCCCATTTAGCAATCGGTCACCCAAGTACCTTGACCCCGCCAGTTCGTATTCCAACGACGAAACGCCCTACACTTACCAGGTCTATGAGCCGCCCTATGGCTACCATTATCTGAAGCGGCCCTACACCCTGGTCGGCCGTGCGGCGCAGGAGATAGCCAGTCCGCATTACCTGGACAAAGCGGGCCAGGCACTGCCGGACAATGCGACCGGCGAACTCATTGCCGAGACGTTTTTTGATATCAAACTCAAGCCTGGTATCAGGTTTGCGCCACATCCGTCTCTGGCCAAGAACGCCAAGGGTGAGTACGTCTACCACGCGATGAAGCGCGAAGACGTTGCCGACAAACATCAAATTACCGACTTCAAGGAAACGGGAACACGCGAGCTGACTGCGGACGACTATGTGTACTCGATCCGACGTCTGGCGACACCGCGCATCAAGTCGCCGTCGTTCTCGACCATGGCCGACTACATCGTTGGGATCAAGGAGTATGGGGACAAAATTGCAGCAGCCGACAAGGACTTGCGTGCCAAGTTGGCGCCGACTGATCGCGATCTTCCATTTCTTGATTTCCGCAAATACGACTTCGAAGGCGTCCAGGCGCTCGACAAGCACACGTTACGGATTCGAATCAAGGGCAAATACCCCCAGTTCAAGTACTGGCTGGCGATGACTTTTTTTGCGCCCATTCCCTGGGAGGCAGAGCGCTTTTATGCGCAGCCCGGCATGGCCGAGAAAAATCTGACGCTCAATTTCTGGCCGGTCGGGACCGGGCCGTACATGCTGACGGAGTTCATTGAAAATAGGCGCCATGTGCTGGAGCGCAACCCGAATTTCCGTGGCGAACCGTATCCGTGCGAGGGCGAACCGGGTGATGCCGAGAAGGGTTACCTGGCGGATTGTGGAAAGATGACACCCTTCGTGGACAAGGTGGTGTTTGACATCGAAAAGGAAAGTGTGCCCTTGCAGGCCAAGTTCCTGCAGGGCTATTACGATTCCCCCGCCATTGAGCGGCTTGATCACGGCACCGGATATATCGTGGCCATGGGGGACGACAAGAAGAAAGAAAAGGAATTCAAAGAGAAAGGCATCAAACTGCCCACCACGGTGGAGGCCAACACCTGGTACATCGGCTTCAACTGGATTGACCCGGTGGTTGGCAAGGGCAACAGCCCTGAACAGGCCGAACGCAATCGCAAGTTGCGCCAGGCACTTGCCATCGCGATCGAGTGGGAAGAGCACATTGCGATTTTTGAACGCGGCCAGGGCATGCCTGCGCAGGGGCCCTTGCCACCATCGCTGTTTGGCTACCGTGAGGACGGTCCTGCGGCCTTCAATTCGGTCGTTTACCGTAAGGGGCCCGATGGCAAGCGGGTGCGCCGTTCCATTGATGAGGCCAAGCAATTGCTGGTCGAGGCAGGTTATCCGGACGGCCGCGATGTCAACACCGGTAAGCCCTTGGTGTTGAACTTGGACTATCAAAACGCGGCGCCGGGTGCCAAGGCCTTGCTCGACTGGTACACCAAACAATTTGCCAAAATTGGCATCCAGTTGGAAGTGCGGGCGACCGACTACAACCGCTTTCAGGACAAGATGAGCAAGGGCTCCATCCAAATCTATTTTTGGGGCTGGCTCGCCGACTACCCGGATGCAGAAAACTTTTTATTCATGCTGTATGGTCCCAACGCCAAAGCGTTGACTGGCGGCAATGGCGAAAACAACTCAAATTATCAGAACCCTGAGTTTGACAAGCTCTACGAGCGTTTGAAATTCCTGGAAGATGGGCCGGAGAAGCAAGAAATCATTGACCAAATGATTGTGCTGGTGCAACAGGACGCGGTGTGGAGTTTTGGCTACTTTCCGACTTCGGCGGCGGCTTACCACCAGTGGGTCAGCAACGGCAAGCCCACACAAATCATTCGCAACCACATTGGCTATCTGCGCCTTGATCCTGCATTGCGTGCGCGCAAGATCGCCGAGTGGAATCAGCCAATCTGGTGGCCCATGCCTCTGATTCTGCTGGGCTTGATTGCCGCCATCGTGCCGGCCTGGTTTGCATGGCGGCGACGCGAACGAGAGACTGCTGCCCGCTCCATCGCTCTTGAGAACCACGCACCATGATCAACTACATCATCCGGCGCATCGGCTATGGCATGCTGATTCTCATCGGCGTGAATATATTTACATTCATCTTGTTCTTTGCGGTGAACACGCCAGACGACATGGCACGCATGAACATTGGGGGCAAGCGGGTCACACAAGACGCGATCGAGAAGTGGAAAGTTGAGCGTGGCTATAACAAGCCCTTGCTCTGGGATAGCCAACAGGCGGGTGTTGAGAAGCTGACCAAAACTATTTTTTTTGAACGATCGGTGCCGCTGTTTGCCTTGAAGTTTGGTGCATCCGACAGTGGTCGCGACATTGGCTACGAGTTGAAAAAGCGGGTGGGGCCGTCGATTGCACTGGCGATTCCCACCTTCCTTCTTGGCATTTTTGTGGTGATTGTTTTCTCGTTGCTGCTGGTATTCTTCCGCAACACTTACCTTGAATTTTGGGGTGTCGCGCTGGCGGTATTTCTCTTGTCAGTGTCAGGGCTGTTCTACATCATCGCGGGGCAGTTCTTCTTCAGCAAACTCCTGCGACTCGTGCCAATCTCAGGCTACTCCGCCGGCTGGGATATGTTTGTATTCTTGGCGTTGCCAGTGGTTATCGGCATCGTCTCCCGTCTGGGTGGCGAGGCGCTGTTTTACCGCACGATGTTTCTGGAGGAGATTGGCAAGGACTATGTGCGTACCGCGCGCGCCAAGGGCTTGTCCGAAACCAGCGTGCTCTTTCGCCACGTGCTGCACAACGCGCTGCTGCCAATTCTGACCAGTACCGTGGCTGTGCTGCCGCTGTTATTTCTGGGTGCGCTGATTATGGAGTCGTTCTTCGGCATTCCAGGCTTGGGCAGTTACACCATTGACGCCATCAATGCGCAGGACTTCGCGGTTGTTCGCTCAATGGTATTTGTTGGCTCCATGCTCTACATTCTGGGCCTGATTCTTACGGACATTTCCTACACGGTTGCCGATCCACGCATTCGTTTGAGCTAGTGCTCGCCAGGACTGCAATATGCCTAAATTAGTCTTTCTTGCCACCGATCTTGCCCTGTACGCGCAACTGGTAGTGATTGCCCTTTATATCTGGCACTCCGTGCGCACGCCAACCTTGCGTCAAACCTGGCGGCACGTGTTGCACGACGCCGCGGCCATGTCGGCGGGAGTCGTGCTTTTATTGTTCCTGTTGATTGCCATGCTTGATTCGGTCCATTTTCGTCCGCTGCTGCCGCCTGCGGCAGGAGCTGCGGCCAACGCCGGACCCGCCTATTCAACCCGCACGCTGTCATTGTTGGACGTGCTGCTGGCCGGTCCGCGCGAGGCGCGCGAGAAAACCTATTCAGCACCGCTTGAGACGCACCAGTTTTCGAAAGAGTCCATTGTTGTGGACGGCAAGACGGTACGTGATTTTCCGCGGCTGCAGTTTGGCGGCGCCCATCTGAAGGATGCACCGGCCGAGTGGACGGGCGACGTCCTGGCACGATCACTGACTGGCTTACTCATGGGAATTGTGGTTGCGATCGGTGGTTGGCTACTGGTTGCATTCCTGCGGGCACGCGCGTCCCACGTTGGTATTGCCGATTCATTGCGGGCGATCTGGCTACAAAATACCGAGCTGCCATGGCGTGCCATGCTGCTGACGGCATCGATACTTGCGCTGCTTGCCGGCTGGATTGGCGCTTTATGGCCTTACTACCATGTGTTTGGCACGGATCAGACCGGCAATGACGTCCTGTTTCAAGCATTGAAGTCAATCCGGACGGCGGTAGTCATCGGCTCGCTTGCCACCATTGCCACCCTGCCGCTGGCGATCGTGTTTGGCATCCTGGCGGGCTACTACAAAGGCCGGGTTGACGATGTCATTCAATACCTCTACACGGTGCTGTCGTCCATACCCTCGGTGCTGCTAATTTCGGCCTTTGTGCTGATGATCCAGGTCTTTATCGACAAGAATCCACAGCTATTTGAGACCGGGCTGGAGCGCGCTGACATTCGTCTTTTTCTGCTGGCCGCGATTCTGGGTATCACCGGCTGGGCCGGGCTGGCGCGCTTGCTGCGCGCGGAAACGCTCAAGCTGGGTGAACTTGACTATGTGCAAGCGGCCCGCGCCTTCGGCGTGTCGGACACGGGCATCATGCGCCGTCATATCCTGCCCAACCTGACGCACATTGTGGTGATTGTGTCGGTTCTCGATTTCTCGGGCCTGGTGCTTTACGAGGCGGTTTTATCCTATGTCGGCGTCGGCGTTGACCCGAGCACCAATAGCTTTGGCACCATGATCAATGGCGCGCGCAATGAGATGTCGCGCGACCCGGTAGTGTGGTGGACCCTGCTGGCTGCGTTTGCGTTTATGGTGGCCTTGGTCCTTTCCATGACATTGTTTGCCAGTGCCGTACGGGAGGCCTTTGATCCGCATGCACGCGCTTTCCGCGTCCGGAGAAACAGAGCCCCGGCAGCCGCCCCCGCAAGCGCGGCTTTGGGTACCACAACCGCGCCTGGGAATACACATGCTTGAGATAAAAAATCTCACCACAGAGCTCAACTCTGACAGCGGTCTGGTTCGCGCGGTTGACGCATTGACGCTAACGATTAATCAGGGGGAAACGTTTGCGCTGGTCGGTGAGTCTGGCTGCGGCAAGTCAATGACGGCTTTGTCCATACTGCGCTTGCTGCCCGACAGTGGGCGCGTCGCGGCAGGCAGCGTTGACATTGAAGGCACCGACATCATGCAACTGCCCGAGGCGCGGATGCGCGACTTCCGCGGCCGCAAGATCAGCATCATTTTCCAGGAGCCATCGACCAGTCTTAATCCGGTGATGACGGTTGGGCGTCAGATCACCGAGGTAATCGAACGACACACAAGGACTCGCGGCGAAGCAGCACTCGCCAAGGCAGTCGATTGGCTCAAGCGTGTGGGCATTCCCGAGCCCGAGCGCAGAGTCAATGATTACCCCTTTCAGATGTCGGGTGGACAGAAACAGCGCGTGATGATTGCCATTGCCCTGGCCGCTGAGCCCGATGTCGTGATTGCGGATGAGCCAACGACGGCGCTGGATGTGACGATCCAGGCGCAAATCCTTGACTTGCTCAAGGAGCTGCAGCGTACACAGAAAATGGCCATGCTCCTGATCACCCATGATCTTGCCATCGTCGCGCAAATGGCGCATCGGGTGGCGCTGATGTATGCAGGCCAGGTGGTAGAAGTCGCCGACGCCGCAGATTTCTTTGCTCGTCCGCTGCACCCCTATGCGGTCAACCTTTTCGAAGCCTTGCCCGACGAGACAAAACGTGGCCACCGCCTGGCTTCCATTGCGGGGGCGGTGCCGCCGCTCAATCAAACGTTTACGGGCTGCCGATTTGCTGACCGTTGCGCTGACGTGATGGATCGTTGCCGTATCGAGCCTCCCGGGTTGGGCGAGTTTCAACCAGGACATACAGTGCGCTGTTTCCTCTACGACGGCCCTGCTCTGTTGCATAGTCCAACCCATAATTCAGGCCAGGAACAGTTGCTCCCGATTGACCAGCAGGTAGGACCAACTGTGCTGGAAGTGCGTGACTACAAAGTCTGGTTTCCGATTCGCAAGGGTCTGCTTCAGCGCACGGTTGGCCACGTCAAGGCCGTTGATGGCGTCTCTTTCAGTATTCCCGCTGGGCGCACACTCGCACTAGTGGGCGAGTCGGGTAGCGGCAAAACCACTGTCGGCAAGGCCTTGCTGCAGTTGTTGCGTGGCAAGGCGGAAATCAGTGGTTCGGCCTTGTTGTCGGGCCAGCCACTTGATCAACTCAGTGGCGAGTCACTGCGCACAGCGCGCCGTGCAGTGCAAATCGTGTTTCAGGACCCGTTCGCTTCGCTCAACCCCCGGATGCGCGTCAACGAGATACTTGAAGAAGGGGTCTCTTCTCTGCGTCCAGATGTGGCTCCCGCCGTCCGGCGGGAGCGTGTTGCCGCTCTGCTGGAAAAGGTGGGTTTGTCACGCAGCGCATTGACTCGCTATCCACATGAATTCTCGGGCGGACAACGCCAGCGGTTGGCGATCGCACGAGCCCTCGCAGTAGAGCCACAGTTGATTGTGGCCGATGAGCCAACGTCCGCCCTTGATGTGTCGGTGCAAGCGCAGATTCTCAATTTATTGAAGCAGTTGCAACAGGAGCTCGGTGTCGCGTATCTATTTATCACGCATAACTTCGGCGTCGTGGAGTATCTGGCTCACGAAATCGCGGTCATGAAGAACGGACAATTGGTCGAGTCCGGGTCCGCTGAGAACATCCTGCACCACCCCCAGCATGAGTACACGCGCGCGCTCCTGAAAGCGGTGCCACGGCTCGTCAGGGGTTCATAGCGTTGCAGCCGCGATCGCGGCTGCGCACTGCTTGCACCTGATATCTGGATGAGCCGCCCCCGCGTCAAAACTTAGGCGGCTTCTTTCCGGGCGCCCGGCGCCTGTTGACGTGCCAACAGCGTGTACATGGTGGGCACCACAAAGATCGTGAGCAAGGTGCCCAGGCTCATGCCGCCCACAATGACCCAGCCAATCTGACGCCGACTCTCGGCACCCGCCCCGGTGGCCAATGCCAGGGGTACAGCGCCCAGTACCATGGCGCCTGTCGTCATCATGATCGGGCGCAGCCGTTGCGAGGCCGACTGTTTGATGGCTTGCAGGGTTTCCACCCCCTGCTCGCGCAGTTGGTTGGCAAACTCCACAATCAGAATGCCGTGTTTGGTAATCAAGCCGACCAGCGTAATCAATCCGATCTGGCTGAACACATTGAGCGTGCCGCCCGACCAGCGCAACGCCAGCAAAGCGCCCGCCATCGACAAGGGCACACTGAGCAAAATGACAAATGGGTCCACAAAACTCTCGAACTGCGCGGCCAGCACCAAAAAGATGAAGACCAGTGCCAGCACAAACACCAGCGAGAGCGAATCCGCCGACTTGCGGAACTCGCGACTGGTGCCGTTCAAATCGGTGGTGTAACCGGGTTTGAGTACTTTCTTCGCCGTGACATCCATGAAGTCGAGCGCCTCACCCACCGAGTAATTGGCAGACAAATTGGAGGTGATCGTCGCCGAGCGGCGTTGCCCAAAGTGGTTGAGTTCACGCGGCACCACCACCTCGCGGATCTTGACCAGTGCCGACAGCGGAATCATGGCGTCACCCTTGCCACGCACGAATATCTTTTCAATATCGTCAGGGGTCGCGCGGCCGGTGGGGTTGGTCTGCACAATCACGTCGTATTGCTCGCCTTCGCGTTTGTAACGTGTGACCTTGCGCCCGCCCAGCATGGTTTCCACCGCCCGTGCGATCAGGTCCACGCCGACACCCATGTCGGCGGCGCGCTCACGGTCCACCTCCAGTTTGATCTCGGGCTTGTTCAGCCGCAGGTCTGTGTCCACCTGAACAAAACCGGGGTTTTTGGCCAACTCATCCTGAAACGTCCGCACCGTTTGCGCCAGATTCTGGTAGCTTTCCGAGGTGATGATCACATAGTTGATCGGTCGCTGGGTGAAGCCCTGCCCCAGCGACGGCGGCGTGATCGGAAATGCCGTGACGCCGGACAAGCCGGACACCCGCGGTGTCATCTCGCGCGCCATCTCCAGCGTGGTGCGCTGGCGCTCTTCCCAGGGCTTGGCGCGGAAAAAGATGTTGCCCTGCGCCACCGTCGGGTTGCCAATGTTGGCAAACACACGGTCAAACTCGGGAAAACTCTGACCGATACCCTCAATTGCCTGGGCATACTGGTTGGTGTACGCCAGCGTTGCACCGTCGGGGGCATTGACCTGCGCCAGCACCACACCGCGGTCTTCAATCGGGGACAGCTCGCGCTTGATGTCGCCCAGCACCACCCACGACACCACGCCGCTGCCGACCATGACGACCAGCACCAGCCAGCGGCGCTTGAGCGTCCAGTCCAGCACATGGCCGTAGCCGCGCGTCACCGCCTGCAGCACCTTTTCCATACCGCGGTCAAACCGGGAAGGTTTCGGGTTGTGTTTGAGCAGCAGGGACGACATCATGGGTGACAGCGTCAGCGCCACCAGGCCCGACACCACCACCGCGCCCGCCAGCGCCAGGGCAAATTCAGTGAACAGCCGCCCGGTGCGCCCCGGTGCAAACGCCAGCGGTGCATACACCGCCACCAGGGTCATGGTCATCGCCACAATCGCAAAGCCGACCTCACGCGCCCCCTGGATGGCGGCCTGAAATGGCGCCATGCCTTCTTCTATATGGCGGTAGATGTTCTCCAGCATCACGATGGCGTCATCCACCACCAGGCCAATGGCCAACACCAGCGCCAGCAGTGTGAGTGTGTTGACGCTGAAACCAGCCAGCGCCATCAGGGCAAACGAGCCAATCAGCGACACCGGAATGGTGATCAGCGGAATGAGCGAGGCCCGCAACGTGCGCAAAAACACAAAGATGACCAGTGCCACCAATACCGATGCTTCCACAATGGTCTGAAACACCGCCTTGATCGAGCGGTCAATGAACACCGAGTTGTCATTGGCGATCTCAACCAATACTCCTGGCGGCAAATCGCGCTGCACCTTGCCCAGCAGTTGGCGCACCCCGGCCGACAGATCCAGCGGATTGGCGGTGGCCTGGCGAATGACGCCCACACCAACGGCGTCACGCCCGTTCAGGCGCACGCTGGAGCGCTCGTCGGCAGAGCCCTCCTGCACGCGTGCCACGTCACCGATGCGCACCGGCAAGCCGTTGACGGTGCGGATGACCACTTGGGCAAACTCCCGCGGGCGCTGCAGGTCAGTGGCGGCGGTCACGTTGAACTCGCGCTGCTGGCTCTCAATGCGCCCGGCCGGCACCTCCAGGTTGGAGCGCCGCAGGGCATCTTCGAGATCCTGAATGGTCAGTCGATAGGCCGCCAGTTTGTCGGGGTCCACCCAGATTCGCATCGCAAACTTGCGTTCGCCATACACATTGACTTCCGCCGCCCCGGGTGCCGTCTGCAACAAGGGTTTGACCAGCGTGTTGGCCATCTCGGAGAGTTGCAGCGCATTGTGCGTGTCCGAACTCAGGGCCAGGAAGATCACCGGAAAGGCATCGGCTTCGACCTTGGCAATCACCGGCTCATCAATGCCTTGGGGCAGACGCTGGCGCACGCGCGTCACCTTGTCGCGCACGTCCGCCGCCGCCGAATCGGCATCCCGGGTCAACGCAAACCGCACCGAGATCAGGCTGCGCTCCTGGCGGCTGCTGGAGGTGATGACATCCACCCCCTCAATGCCGGCCAACGAGTCTTCCAGCACCTTGGTCACCTGGCTTTCCATCACCTCGCTGGAGGCGCCGGTAAAGACGGTGCTGACAGACACCACGGGTTCGTCGATCTTGGGATACTCGCGCACGGTGAGCCGGTTGAATGACACCGCCCCGATCAGCACGATCAGCAGCGACAGCACGGTGGCGAGGACCGGGCGGCGAATGGAGGTTTCAGCCAGTTGCATGAAAGGCGCCCTGCTCAACGACTGGCGGCAGAAACCGCGCGCGGCGCCGACGCGCCGCCCTGTGGCGGCCGCCCCAGCGCCACGATACGCAACGGCGTACCGTCGCGTTGCAACCGCTGCTGCCCGGCCAGCACCACCGTCTGGCCCTCGGTCAGACCCTCGGTGATTTCGACCTTGCCTTGTCGGCGCACGCCGAGCTTGACCTCCTGCCGCAGCGACACAAATTGGGTGTCTGGCGGCAGTTTCGCAGTCGCGGCCGGCACCTCTGACGGCGCCACCACCTTGATCACAAACTGACGACCGCCCTGGGGCACGATGGCTTCCTCCGGTACCACCAGGGCGGCGTCATTGACCGAAAAGACCGTGGTCACGCGCGCAAACATGCCGGGCCGCAGCGGCGCCCCTGCTCGGCTGGCCTGAACGGCCACATTGGCGGCAGCACCAGCACCGCCCCCTGCCCGTTGGTCAGCATGGAGCAGCTCACCCAAGGTGTTGGGCAACACGGCCCGCACGCCCACCGAGCGGCCATTCGCGTCCAGCAACGGGTCTATGGCTTCGACACGGGCTTGGAAGGCCCGCCCCGGAAAGGCATCCAACACCAAGGCCACCATTTGCTGGGGTTTGAGCTTGCCCTGATAGCGCTCGGGCAGCCGGAAATCCACATACATGCTGCTGATGTCTTCAAGATTCACCAGATCGGCGCCATCCTTGACGTAATCACCCAGGTTGACATTTCGGATACCCACGGTGCCGGCAAATGGCGCAACAATGGCCATGCGTGACCAGCGCGCTTGTGCCAGCGCCAGCTGGGCCTCGACCACCTGCAGATTGGCCGCGCTTTCCTCAAGCACCCGCTGTGCGACAAAGTTCTGTGCGACCAGCTCCTGATTGCGCTTGAGGGTAGCCTGGGCAATCGACACCTGTGCCTGTGCCTGCCTGAGTTCGGCCCGCTGCAAGGTGTCGTCCAGTTGCACCAGCACCTGGCCCTTGCGTACCTGTGCACCATCACGGAACCCCAGTGCCTGGATGCGACCGGCCACTTCGGGACGCAACATCACGCTCTGGCGTGAGCGCAAACTGCCCACCGATTGCGCATCGTCCTGCAGCGCGGCTTTCTCGACTTTGGCCACCTCGACACCCGCCGCGCGGGACGCCGAAGCAACTGGCGGTCCAGCCAACTGCTGGGCACTTTTCGGTTTTGACTGGTACCACCAGGCCGCCCCGGAGGCGGCCGCTATGCCAACAACGGCGACAAGTGGGTAAATTAATTTTTTAGCCATGGCACGTTTTTTCCATCACAGACCATCTGCCTCAGCGCTGCCGCAAAACTTGCTCGACACCCCGGTTGGCCAGCATATCGGCATGTTCGTTGCCGGGATCGCCGTCATGCCCCCGGACCCAGCGCCAGTCAATCTTGTGGCCCGCTGTGCTGACCAGCGTGTCGAGCTTGAGCCAGAGGTCCACATTTTTCACCGGTTGCTTGGCGGCTGTTTTCCAGCCCCGCGCTTTCCAGCCGGCCAGCCACTCCGTCATGCCCTTGAGTACATACTGGCTGTCCACATGCAGCGTCACCTGGCAGGGGCGCTTCAAGGCCGACAGCGCCTCAATCACCGCCATCATTTCCATGCGGTTATTGGTGGTGCCGAGTTCGCCACCGAACAACTCTTTTTGCGAGTCGGCTGTTTTGAGCAGTGCGCCCCAACCGCCCGGCCCCGGATTACCCTTGCAGGCGCCATCGGTATAAATTTCTATCGCGTTCAATCAAAACCTCTTTTATTGTGATCATTTAAGGCTGTAGCCCTTGTCAGTGTTGCGCCGTTAGCTACGGAAACAGGAGCAGATGCCGTCGCTCTGGCGGTCTTCCAGGCCGGGCTCAGCAGCGTCATGCCGCGCACGCGCTTGACCGCCACCACAAAATACACTGCCCCCAGAATCGGCCACCAGCGGTCGCCCGCCCGGTCCATCCACTCAAAACGCTGCAGCCATTTCTCACTGGAGAGCGCCGGCCGGTAACAACCAAACCGCCCAATCTCCACCTCAAAACCCAACAGCCGCAGCCAGTCGCGCAAGCGCCAGTAGCCGATGAACTCCCCCGCCTCCGGCAAAAACATGTGCCCAAAACCGAGCCGATGGTACAGGTGGGCGCGGCGCTGGCGCAGCCCCCACAGCGAAGCCGGGTTAAAACCACAAATCACCAGCCGCCCCTCCGGCACCAAAACCCGCTCAACCTCCCGCAGCGTGGTGTGGGGGTCGGGCGCCAACTCCAGCGAATGGGGCAGCACCAGCAGGTCCAGGCTGTTGGCCGGGAACGGCAACGCCGAAAAATCGGTCACAAAAGCCGCGTGCGGTGCAGGGGTATGGGTGGCCAGCCAGCGGTGCGGCATCCGGTTGGCAGCCAACGCATCCAGCTCGGGTAAACCCAGCTGCAGGGCGTGAAATCCAAAGATATCGGCCACCGCCAATTCCAGCTGGGCACGCTCCCACGCCAGCAGGTAACGCCCGGGCGGCGTCTGAAACCAGTCATGCAAACCTATAATTCGATCGTTCATGAAGTTAATTCCACTACCCGCCTTCACTGACAACTACATCTGGCTGTTGCATGACGGACATCAAGCCCTGGTGGTTGACCCCGGTGACGCACAACCCGTGCTGGAGGCCCTGCAGCGCTTGCGCGTGCAATTGCAGGCCATTCTAGTCACGCACCATCACCCCGACCACACCGGCGGCGTGGAGGCTCTGCGCCAGGCCACCGGCGCCAACGTGTTTGGCCCCGCACGGGAGCGCATGCCCGAGCCATTGACCCGCCTGGACGGTGGCGACCAGTTGCAGGCGCTCGGGCTGACCTTCCAGGTGATCGACGTGCCCGGACACACCACCGGTCACATCGCCTACTACTGCGCCAACGTGGATGAGGCACCCCTTCTGTTTTGTGGCGACACGCTGTTCAGCGCCGGTTGCGGCCGCCTGTTTGAAGGCAGCCCGGCCCAGATGCTGGCGTCGCTCGACACCCTGGCCGCCCTGCCAGACGCCACACGCGTATGCTGTACGCACGAGTACACCCTGAACAACCTGAAATTCGCCGCTGCGGTGGAGCCCGACAACCAGGCGCTGGCCAGTTACACAGCCACCGTCCAGGATTTGCGGTCCCGCCAGCAGCCCACCCTGCCCTCCACGCTTCTGCTGGAGCATCAGATCAACCCTTTTTTGCGCACGCGCCACGCGGCCGTCATCCAGGCGGCGCGCGGCTTTGACGCATCAGCCAGCGACGAGGTAAGCATCTTTGCTGCCCTTCGCCGGTGGAAAAACGAGTTCCAATGAAACTTCTCTCTATCGTGTGCCTGACCGCCGTGGTCTGGCTGACGGGCTGTGCCACTACCGGCGTGACGACCGCCTCGAACCCGGGTGCCAACGACGCTGCAGTGCCGTCAAGCGCCGCCACCTCAGGGACGGCAGCCGAGGCGCGCACATCGATCTTCCCCGGCGGCGCCTTGCAGCCCATCACGGCGGCACAAGCGGCCTCAAGAGCCGTGGCCCAATTGGCGCCACCCGCCGATTTATGGGAACGCATTCGGCGCGGCTTTGCCATGCCCAACCTGGAGAGTGACCTGGTGGTTGATCGCGAGCAGTGGTACAGCAGCCGGCCTGACTACATGCTGCGCATGACCGAGCGCTCCAGCAAATACATGTTTCACATTGTGGAAGAACTGGAGCGGCGCAACATGCCGACCGAGCTGGCGCTGCTGCCTTTTATTGAGAGTGCCTTCAACCCGCAGGCGGTGTCGAGTGCCAAGGCTGCCGGCATGTGGCAATTCATGCCGGCCACCGGCAAATATTTCGAACTCAAGCAGAATGCCTTTCGCGACGACCGGCGTGACGTGCTGGCCTCGACCCGTGCGGCGCTGGACTATCTGCAAAAGCTTCACGGCATGTTTGGCGACTGGCAGCTGGCGTTGGCCGCCTACAACTGGGGTGAAGGCAGTGTCGGCCGTGCCATAGCCAAGAACCAGCGGGGCGGCCAAGGCACCAGCTACACCGACCTCAACATGCCCATGGAAACCCGTTTTTACGTACCCAAGCTGCAGGCCGTGAAAAACATTGTGGCCAACCCGCAAGCGTTCAACTCACAGCTGCCCGACATCGGCAACCATCCCTACTTCGAAACGGTGGACATCAAACGCGATATCGACGTGGCGCTGGCAGCCAAACTGGCCGAGATTCCGCTGCAAGACTTTAAGGCGCTGAACCCGTCCGCCAGCCGCCCCGTCATCCTGGCGGCCGGTACGCCACAAATATTGCTGCCCTGGGATAACGCTGCCATCTTTCAGCGCAATCTGGAGGCTTACAGCGACCGTCTGGCCAGCTGGACCGTCTGGCTGGCGCCCGCCACCATGAAACCAGCCGATGTCGCCAAACGCGTGGGTATGACCGAGGCCGAGCTACGCAGCGTCAATAACATACCGCCTCGGGTCGTGATCCGGGCCGGCTCCAGCCTGCTGGTGCCGCGCTCGATCCAGTTGGACACCGATGTCGCCATCAACGTGGCCGATAACGGCCAGCTCACGCTGGCACCCGAGATCTTGTTGAAGCGAACCGTGCTCAAAGCTGGCAAAAAAGACTCCGTGGCGAGCCTTGCCAAGCGCTACCAGCTCAGCCCCGCCAGCGTCGCCGAGTGGAACAAGGTGAGCGCTACGGCCGCCTTCAAGGCCGGCCAGCAGATCGTGCTGTTTCTGCCGGCGCAGGCCAGGACCTTGGTTCGAAGCAATGCGAATGGCCCAAGCAAAGCCACTCGCCCACAAGCACGGCGCAAGGTAATCAAGGTGACCCGGGTAGCCAAACAATAGCCGCCCTGGAATCGCCGGCAAGCGGCGCCGCTGTTACAGTTTTTCCGCCTCCGCCTGGCGCGGTTGCCACTTCATCAGGCGCCGCTCCAGACGCCCCACCGCACCATCGAGCACCAAGGCGCAAGCCGTCAGTACCACGATGCCGGCAAACACGGTATTGACATCGAAGGTGCCCTCGGCCTGCAGAATCAGGTAACCGACACCTCGGGCCGAGCCCAGGTACTCGCCCACCACCGCGCCGACAAAAGCCAGTCCGACCGAGGTGTGCAAACTGGAAAACACCCAGGCGGTGGCGCTGGGCAGGTACACGGTACGCAGCAACTGGCGCTGGTTGGCGCCCAGCATGCGCGCATTGGCCAGCACCACCGGGCTCACCTCTTTGACACCCTGATAGACGTTGAAGAACACGATGAAAAACACCAGCGTCACGGCAAGTGCCACCTTGCTCCAGATGCCCAGGCCGAACCACAAGGCAAAGATTGGCGCCAAAATCACGCGCGGCATCGAATTGGCGGCCTTGATGTAGGGTTCCAGAATCGCACTGGCCAGCGGCGCCAATGCCAGCCACAGTCCGCAGACCAGGCCCAGCACCGTGCCAATGCCAAAGGCCAGCACCGTCTCCAGCAAGGTCACGCCCAAGTGAACATAGATGTCGGCGCGACCGGCCAAACCGTCCGGAAAAAACACACTGGCACCCAAACCAAAGGGCATGAACCACGACCAGATGCGCCCCAGCACCTGTACCGGCTCGCCCAGGAAAAAAGCCATCTGCTGATCACGCGAGGCCACCTGCCACGCCAACACCATCAGCACCAGCACGCTGGATTGCCAGACCCGCAGATTGGCACTGGAAGGTTTGATGCAGCGCCACATGTCAGACCTCCGGCCGTGCGCTGCGCAGGGCCATCCTAAGCGAGCACAGCCCCCGAGGGGCTGGAGCCTGCGGCTCCAAACCTGCTTGAGCAGATTTGGACAGGCGACAGAGGCGAAGCGTCTGGCGAGCCGCGGCCTGCAAGGCCTCGAGAGCGACACAAAGTGAGCGAACGTGGGGGTTCATTATTTTCAGGCCGCCTTCTTGAGTTGCTGGGCATAGCCCTTGAGGACTTCATCGCGCAACACACCCCATATTTGCGTGTGCAACTCGATAAAGCGCGGCTGGGTGCGCACCTCGGCCACATGGCGCGGGCGCGGCAAGTCAATCACGAACTCATCCATCGGGTGCGTGGCCGGGCCCGCCGACAAGACCACCACGCGGTCACTCATGGCGATGGCTTCATCCAGATCGTGCGTAATAAACAGCACTGCCTTCTTTTTGGCGGCCCACAATTCCAGCACCTCGTCTTCCATCAGCTGGCGGGTCTGGATATCGAGCGCGCTGAAGGGCTCGTCCATCAGGATGATGTCCGGGTCCAGCGCCAGCAC
>DAITMI010000054.1:0-17335 GCA_036835225.1 Rhodoferax sp.
TGGCCGTGCAGCACGTCTTCATAGGCACTGCGGGCGGCGTGGCTCAGCACCTTGTCGCGCACAAAGCGGCCGTTGACATAGCAAAACTGCTGGTCGGCGCGCGAGCGGGCGGCGTCGGGAATGCCGGCGCGGCCCCACACCCGCACGGTGGGCGCGCTCGCCAGGTGGCTGTTGCTGCTGCTGCGGTAGTCCACCAGCACGGAGCGTTCGACAAAGTCGGCGCCCAGCACATCGGCCAAGCGCTGCGCCAGGGTGTCTCCTGTTCGTCCCAGCGCGCCCGCTTGGCCGGGATCGTCCTGACCCTGGCAGCGGCGCCATTGCTCGACCAGCCGGCCCTCGTGCCAGATGGCAAAGCCCACGTCGGGCCGGGCCAGCGCGTGGCGCCGCACCGCTTCGACGCAATGGGCCAGTTCGGTGGCGTCGGTTTTGAGGAATTTGCGCCGTGCCGGGGTGCTGAAAAACAGTTCCTTCACCTCCACCGTGGTGCCGGTGCTGCGTGCCACTGGTTTGAGCTCGCCGGTGCGGCCATCCAGAGAATAAGCACTGTTTTGGCCGCTAGCCCTTGACAGTATTGCGCAGTCAGCTATTGAATTAATAGCGGCCAGCGCCTCGCCCCGAAACCCCATGGTGCCGACCGACTCCAGCTCGTGCAGGTTGCTGATCTTGCTGGTAGCGTGGCGCTTGAGCGCAATCGGCAGTTCTTCGCGCAGGATACCGGCGCCGTCGTCCTCCACCGAGATCAGCCGCACCCCGCCGGCCAGCAGCCGCACCGTGACCTGCGTGGCGCCGGCGTCCAGCGCGTTGTCAAGCAGCTCACGCACCACCGAGGCCGGGCGCTCCACCACCTCACCGGCGGCGATCTGGCTGATCAGCTCATCGGGCAGTTCGCGGATGGGGCGGCGGGGGGAGGGGGTCAAAACGGCGTTCACGCCATCATTTTAGGGCGCCTTCCCCCGGCTTTCCCGCTCAGATGTGCCCCAGCGCGCGCAAGATCTTTTCAGGCGTGACCGGCTGTGACCAGACTTCGGCATTCAAGGGCCGCAGCGCATCGTTGATGGCGTTGACCACGGCACCGGGCGCACCGGCCGTGCCGGCTTCGCCCGCGCCCTTGGCGCCCAGCATGGAACTGCGCGTGGGCGTTTCGACGTGGGCCACCACGATGTCGGGCATCTCTGCGGCCATGGGCACCAGGTAGTCAGCCATGCTGCCGTTTTTCATCAGACCTGCGTCGTCGTACAGGCACTCTTCAAACAGCGCGCCGCCGATGCCCTGCACGATGGCGCCGCGAATCTGCTCGTCCACCAGCATCGGGTTGATGACGCGGCCACAGTCCTCCACCGCCCAATGTTTGAGCAGCTTGACAAAGCCGGTCTCGGTATCGACCTCGACATAGGAGGCCTGCACGCCGTTGGTAAAGATGAAAGGGTAGTCGCGCTGCGCGTAGTGGCGGGTCACCATCAGCTCGGGGGTGAAGCCAGTTGGCAGGGTGTCGGGCCGGTAGTAGGCGACACGGCCCAGTTCATGCAGCGGCAGCAGGGCTTCGCCAGTGGCCGCGTCGGTCACCACGCCCTCGCTGAGTACCAGCGTTTGGGCCTCGCGTTTGAGGATGGCCTCGGCCACCTTGAGAATATTGGCACGCAGGGCCAGTCCGGCCTGCAGCACGGCTTCGCCGCCAATACCGGCGCCGCGTGAAGCCCAGGTGCCGCCGCCATAGGGCACGGTTTCGGTGTCGCCGGTGACCAGCCGCACCTGGCTCATCGGCACACCCACCGCGTCGGCCGCAATCTGGGCATAGATGGCTTCGGTGCCTTGGCCCTGTTCGCCAACGCTTGCCATCACCGCCACGCCGCCTCCTGGTTCGAGGCGCGCCGTGGCGCCGTCCTGCGCCGAGATGCGCGCACCCCCGACCCCGTAAAAAGCCGCACCGGGGTTGGTCAGCTCGATCAGGGTGGCAAAGCCGATGCCGCGGTAAATGCCTTTGGCCCGCAGCGCCTGCTGCTCGGCGCGCAGGGCCGGGTAGTCCATCAAGGTTTCGATTCTGCGCAGGCAGGCCTCGTGCGACAGCACTTCGAGTTTGATGCCGGAGGCGCCGGTGGCGGGGTAGGCGTCGTCGGGGATAACGTTGCGACGGCGGAATTCAAGCGGGTCCATGCCGAGCTTGGCGGCGGCCAGATCGACCAGCCCTTCGGTGACGGCACAGGCGATCGGATGGCCCACCCCCCGGTACTGGCAGGTTGGTGTCTTGTTGAGAAACACCACCTTGAGCTTCGCGCGATACGCCTTGTGCTTGTAGGGGCCGCCTGTCAGGTTGACCACCTGATTGCCCTCGATGCCGCTGGTGCGCGGAAACATGGAGAAGGGGCCGATGCCGGTGAGGTCGTCAATCTCGAACGCCAGAATCTCGCCGTCCTTACTGGCGGCAATGCGGCCCTTGATGCGGTGTTCGCGGGCGTGGATGTCGCTGACAAAAGATTCAAGCCGGTCCGCCACGAACTTGACCGGGCGCTTGAGCAGGATGGACATCGCCACCGTGGCGAAGTCGTCCGGGTAGGCGTGCACCTTGATGCCAAACGAGCCACCGACGTCTTTGCAGATCACCCGCACCTTGCTTTCCGGCAAGTCAAACTGGCGTGCGTACAGGTCCTGCATCATGTGCGGGGCCTGCTGCGAGTGGTACACCGTGAGCTGGCCGGAGGCCGGGTTGTAGTCGGCAATCTGGCAGCGCGACTCCAGCGTCACGCCGGTATGGCGGCCAAAGTCGAAGGTGGCCTCGGCCACCACGTCGGCACGGGCAAAGGCCTCGTCCACGCCACCCGTGTCCAGGCTGCGCGCGAAGCACAGGTTGTCGCCCAGCTCGGGGTGGATCACCGGCGTATCGGGGTCCAGCGCGGTGTTCATGTCCAGTGCCGCCGGCAAGGCTTCCCACTCCACTTGCACGTACTGCAAGGCATCCTCGGCCTCGGCGCGGGTTTTGGCCACCACCGCCACCACGGGCTCGCCCTGCCAGCAGGCTCGATCGATCGCCATGGGGTATTGGGGCGCCGACTTGAGCCCCACCAGATGCGTGAGGGTGGCGACCCAAGGCTTGCAGATGGTGGCCAGATCCGCTCCGTCATAGACCGCCAGCACGCCGGGCATCATGCGCGCGAAGTCGCGCTCAATGCGGGTGATGCGGGCATGCGCCACCGGCGAGCGCCAGAACACCACATGCGCCATGCGCGGCAACTCGATATCGTCCACATACTGGCCGCGCCCTTCGGTCAGGCGTTCGATGTTGGGGCGTGGGATGGCCTGGCCGATATGGCGCGCATCCTGCAGCGGCGCTGCGAGCGGGGGCGCCACCGGACTGTGCGGCGCCTCGGCCTGGATCAGCGCTGGGTCCAGTTCCAGCGACTGCTGCAACAACTGGTGTACTTGCCGGGTCTCGGGTGCGTTCATGCTGCGGCTCCTTCACGTTGCGCGGCTTTGCGCTGGGCCAGTACATCGCAAATCGCATCCACGATGGCCTGGTAACCGGTGCAGCGGCAGTAGTTGCCGGATATCCATTCGCGTACCTGTTCGCGGTTGGCATCGGGTTTCTTCTCAAGCAGTTCGTGGGCGGCCATCAGCATGCCGGAGGTGCAAAAACCGCATTGCAATGCGTTGTGCCGTACAAAGGCCTGTTGCAGTTCACGGATGGCACCGCTGTCGCTCAAACCTTCAATGGTGTTGACCGCGCGGCCATCGGCCTGCACCGCCAGCACCAGACAGCCGCGCACGACCTGGCCATCAAGCTGCACGCTACAGGCACCACACACGCCATGTTCGCAGCCCAGGTGCGAGCCCTTGAGTCCCAAACCCTCACGCAGGAAATCAATCAGGTGGGTTCGGGGTTGCACCTGGTGCTGACTGCATGTGCCGTTGATCGTGATGTTGACCGCCCGGGCGTCTATCGCCAGATCATCCGGGCTTGGTTCCTGATAAGTCATGGTTTTCCTTGTGGGGTATCAGACAATGCCCGCGCTGCTCGCGCAGGGGGTTTGATCGCGCAATGCGTGCAATGTGCGCTTGAGCATGACGCCGGCCAGATGCCGTTTGGCCGCGACGCTGTGGGTCAGATCGGCTTCAACTTGCAACTCGGCGCGCAGTGTCTCCAGCGCCTGGGCCAGCAGGGCGTCCGACAGGCGTTGCGCCTGCAAGACCTGTTCAGTGGCGGTGGAGCGCAGGGGCATGTTGCCCACGCCCAGCCAGGCCAGACGCACCTGATCGAGCACACCGTCATGCCATTGGGCGGCAGCGGCCAGCCCGACCACGGCGTAGTCACCATGGCGGCGTGCCAGTTCGTCAAACGCGAAACGATGTGTGGGTGTCGCTACTGGTATTTCGCAGGCCACGATGACCTCGTTGGCCGCCAGTTCGGTGGTGTACAGACCCGTGAAAAAATCACGCGCAGCGAGGCGCCGCTCACCCTGGAGGCTGCGCGCGACCACGATGCCATCAAGCGCCAGCAGGCAGGCCGGCCATTCGGCAGCGGGATCGCCGTAGGCAATGGAGCCACCAAAGGTGCCCAGATTGCGAATGGCGCGGTGGGCGATATGCGGGACGGCCATGCGCAGCAGGGGCGCATGCTGCGCCACCAGGGCACTGGCCTCAATCTCGCTGTGGGTGACCATGGCACCAATGCGAAGACAGTTGCCGGCCAGGCTCAATCCCTTGAGTTCCTGGACCGACTGCATGTCGATCAGAAGAGCCGGCTCGGACAGACGCATGTTCAGTGTGGCCAGCAGGGTCTGGCCGCCGGCCAGCAGGCGGACTTCGTCGCCGTGTTTTTCAAGCAGGGTGAGCACCTCGGCCATTCGTCTGGGCCGGGCATAGGAAAACGCGGGAGCTTTCATGTCGGAATATCCTTCTGGAAGATGAACTTCTTGGAATGCTTTCAACGCAGCCAGTGCGCACCCATCCACACACCGGCAGCGGTGGCCGCCACACCCGCGGCAAACCACAGGAGTCGCGGCTTTTCCTGGTCAAACCAGCTCTCCTTCTGTGGCCCCTGTGAGGCGCTGCCGGCCCGCGACACAATCGGAAAACCTGCCGGGGCAGCCGTCGTCGACGCCGTCCCCGCAGGAGCGGGTCCGGTCAGCGCCATGGCAATCGGGCGTCCTCCGGGTGCCGTGCCTGCGACCTGCGCCTGGAATGCCGCGAAAAATCGGTCTGCCAGCTGTCGGGCCGAGGCGTCCATCAGACGCCCGCCAATCTGGCCCAATTTGCCGGCCACCGAAGCCTGTGTCGTGTAGTCCAGCTGCGTACCCAGAGCAGTGGCACTCAAGGCAATGACTGAACTGCCCCGGGCGAAACCGGCGCCGCCGCCCGAGCCTTCGAAGTTCAAGGTGCAGCCAAGCAGAGGGCGTACATCGGTCAGCAACACTTTGCCAACAAAATTGGCCCGCACCGGCCCCAGCTTGAGCATGACCCGGGCATGCATCTCCTGCGGGGAAATTTGACGCACTTCCTCGCATCCCGGAATGCACATCCGCAGAATCTCAGGATCGTTGAGGGCCTGCCAGACCTGTTGGGGTGTGGCGGAAATCGCCACGCTGCCTTGTAGTTCCATGTCGGTGCCTTGTTGAATCTGTTTTGAGCTGATTGGGGTTTGTCCCAATTTAATGCTTATTGACCAAGCGTTAAATTAGCGCCAACTATTAACCAATCGTTCGATGTCAACCATCCGGAAAAACCCTGCAAGTCAAGCCAACCCAGCGGTCGGCGGCACCAGCGCACCGCGGCGCCGGCTCCTGCCATCCGAGCGCGAGCGGATGATTGTGGATGGCTCGGTGCGGTTTTTTTCGGAGCACGGACTGGATGGCCAGCTGCGGGATCTGGCTCGTGGGCTGGGCATCACGCATACTTTGCTGTACCACTATTTCCCGACCAAGCAGGCCTTGATCGAGCGGGTCTACGCCGACTTGTTCGAAGGCCGCTGGCGACCCGAATGGGAAACCCTGCTGGACGACAAAACCCTGGATGTCGAGACCAAGTTCACGCGTTTCTACGCTGAATATGCCAAGGTGATTCTGGAGCGCGACTGGGTCCGGATTTTCATTTTTTCAGGCTTGAGTGACCGCTACATTACCGAGCGTTACTTCTCCATGCTGGGGGAAAAACTGTTTCCCCGTCTGGTGCGGGAGAGTCGCAGGTACCGGGGGCAAGCCAACCGCGGTAAGCCGACCGCGCGTGAGCTTGAACTGCTGATGGGCCTGCATGGCGGCATTTTTTACATGGGCATGCGCCGCTGGGTTTATGGTCATGCGCTTCATGACAGCAAGACGGCTGCCTTTGATGAGGTCTTCATTCATGACCGTGTGCGCGGCTATTTGCTGTCGCTGGACGAGGTGATGGGGATCAGCCGCACCTTGGACAAGGCGCGTGTATCGGGTGCCGATGTGCCGATTTTCAAGAAAAAACCGCTGGCGAGCCCGCGCAGTCGTGCCCGTCCCCCAACTCAATCTGTCGAGGAAATTCTGTCATGACCTATTCGCTGAACCATTTCTCCATCCGCACGACTGACCTGGACGCGACGCGGGTGTTTTATGAAACCGTTCTGGGTTTGACAGTCGGTCCGCGCCCGCCGTTTCCGTTCCCCGGCCTGTGGCTGTACAACGGTGATCACGCCAGTGTGGCCAATGCCATGGTGCACGTGATCGGCATTGACAAAAACGATCCGAACGGATTGAAGCAGTACCTGGGTGATAGGGATGTCGCCTCGCTGCACGGCACAGGTGCCGTGGATCACATTGCCCTGATGACGACGGGACTGGAGGCGATGCTGGTGCATCTGAAGCGCCTGGGCGTGCCCTGCCGCGAGCGCACGGTGCCGGCCATTGGATTACACCAGCTGTTTCTGGACGACCCTTGCGGTCTGGTGATTGAGCTCAACTACCCGGCCGATGAGAAGATCAATCTGGATGCCAGGGCAGCCGGGGCCAGTGCCTGATGGCCCGGATCATCGTTATCGGTGGGTCGCTTGGCGGCTTGATGGCCGCCAACATGCTGTGCCGCGCCGGACATGAGGTCACGGTACTTGAAAAAGCCGTGAATTCGCTGGATGGTCGTGGCGCGGGCATCGTGACCCACCGTCCGTTGGTGGCGGCGCTGGCGCGCTGTGGCATACCGCCGGAGGCCCCGCTGGGGGTCGCGATTGACCAGCGCGTGGTGCTGGACCGGGACGGCAGTATTGTGGCGCGGGGCGCCGTGCCGCAGGTTCTGACGTCATGGAGCCGGCTCTATGCCTTGTTGCTGGCGGCATTTCCGTCTGATCGTTATGTGCAGGGTGCCTCGGTCAGGCAGGTCCGTCAAAGCCCGCAGGGGGTGACGGTGGTCTGTGATGATGGCCGCAGCTTCGATGCCGATGTGGCGGTGGCCTCCGATGGCATACGCTCCGTGGTCCGCAACGAGCTGGCCCCTGAAGTGGCGGTGAAGTATGCGGGTTACGTGGCGTGGCGTGGCGTGTGCGATGAATCAGCGCTGTCGCAGCTGACGCTGGATACCGTATTTGATACCTTTGGTTTTGGTTTGCCAGCCGGTGAGCAACTGATTGGCTACCCGGTGGCGGGCGCCGGCAATTCAGTGGGACGCGGGCAGCGCCGCTACAACTTTGTCTGGTACCGTCCCGCCCCGGACGACGGCACCCTGCAAGCCCTGATGACGGATGCCGATGGGCATCACCATCCGCTCGGTTTGCCGCCCAACAAGGTGTCGTGGAAGCAGGTGGCGGCTGTGCGGCAGGCGGCACGAGAACTGCTGGCTCCCCAGTTCGCCGAGATTCTGGAAAAGACGGCCCAGCCCTTTTTGCAGCCGATTTACGATTGCAGCAGTTCAGCGGTCGCCTTTGGGCGCATCACCCTGATGGGCGACGCCGCTTTTGTGGCCCGTCCGCATGTGGGCATGGGCGTGACCAAGGCGGCGCAGGATGCGATGGCGCTGACGGATTGCATTGCAACCCATGGTGCGAATGCTGAAGGCTTGCTGGCATTTGAGCAGTTGCGGCTGCAGCCCGGGCAGTCGGCGGTGGCGCGTGCCCGCAGGCTGGGGGCCTACATGCAGGCCCACGCCGAGCCAGGCGTCAGCGCGCACACACTGGTCCGCGATGCTCATGATGTGATGATGGAAACGGCGATTGACCTGTCCGTTTCCCCGGCTGCACCAGCCCCGGCATCTGGCGCAGTGCACGCCTAGTCCCCACTTTTTTCACCCACCCCTAGAAACCTACCGGAGACAACCATGACCGTGAATAACCTCCCCATTAACCCAGGCCGCCGTTCACTCATCGTCGGAGGTGCCGCAGTGGCTGTGGCACCGGCGTGGCTGGGCCTGGCCCGTGCGCAGACCACCCCCATCAAGATTGGTTTTCCGGTGCCGTTGACCGGTGCCTTCTCGGCCGAGGCGCAGGACCAGGTGCGGGCGGCAGAAATTGCGGTCAAGGAGTTCAACGAGAGTGGCGGGTTCAATGGGCGCAAGGCCGAACTGCTGGTGCGTGACGATAAGCTCAATCCGGGCGAGGCGGCGACCCGCACGTTAGAGCTGATCGAGAAAGACAAGGTGGATTTCGTGGTGGGTTCCTTGTCGGCTGCGACCCAGCTGTCGATCAATGCGGTCTGCCGTGACCGCAAGATCATCTTCAATTCCATCAGCCAGTCGGACGCCATCAACGAGGCCAAGGACTGGAGCCTGTACACCTTCCATGAAGCGCTCAATCCGCATCTCACGGCCGGCGCTGTGGCGCGCTATGCGTTTCCGAAGTTCGGCAAGAAGGTGGTCTATCTGACCGCTGATTACGCCTATGGCCACGAGATGGTGCGCGGCTTCCAGCGTGCCGGCCAGTCCCTGGGCGCACAGACGCTGGCAGACATTCGTCATCCGCTGGGTGTCGCCGACTACTCGGCGTTTTTGCCGCGCATTCAGTCGCTCAAGCCTGACATTCTGGTACTCTGCAATTTCGGTCGCGATCTGGTGAACTCGGCCAAGCAGGCGACTGATTTCGGTCTCAAGGCCAACACCAAAATCATTGCGCCAGTCCTGCTGTACACCTCACGTCAGGCGGGTGGCGCGGATGCTTTCGAAGGCATCCTCGGTGGCACGTCTTACTACTGGGGCATGGAAGACAAGATCCCGGCGGCCAAGGCGTTCAACGACAAGTTCCGCAAAGCCCATGGCGGCTCCGTGCCCTCGGATTACGGGGCACTGGGTTACGCCGGTGTGCGCAGCGTGTTGCAGGCGGTGCGCGAAGCCAAGTCCACCGAATCGCTCAAGGTCAGCATTGCCTTGCGCCAGCTGCGCTACAACTGGTACAAGGGCGAGCAGTTCTACCGCAAGTGCGACCACCAGTCGGTCCAGTCGGTGGTGATCGTGGAATCGAAGTCCAAGAACATGAAGGACAAGTACGACGTCTTCAATGTGCTGGCCATCGAGGGTGCTGACGAGAAAAACCTGCGCTCGTGTGATGAGCTGGGCCATAAAGTCAGTGCCTGAAGGT
Organism: Rhodoferax sp.; assembly: GCA_036835225.1. GTDB lineage: Bacteria > Pseudomonadota > Gammaproteobacteria > Burkholderiales > Burkholderiaceae_C > Rhodoferax. The sequence continues at coordinate 9,509 of DAITMI010000054.1, forward strand.
CCCTCGCAGTTTGTGACCCATGGCGCGCTGCGCGCGCTGTGGGTGTCTTTCACCAACCCTGAAGAATCCGCATGTTTGACATCACGCCACAACTGTTTGCGCTGCAGTTGATGACCGGCATTGCGTTGGGCGCGGTTTATGCGCTGCTGGCGATTGGCCTGTCGCTGATCTTTGGCATGCTCACCGTGGTGAACTTCGCGCATGGCGCATTTTTCATGGTCGGTGCGTTTCTCGGCGTCTACAGCCTGGGGCTGACGGGCAGCTTCTGGTTCAGCCTGCTGCTGGTGCCGCTGGCCACGGGCGCCATTGGTCTGGTGTGTGAGCGGTTTCTGGTGCGGCCCCTGTACGGAAGGGGTATTGATTACCCCTTGTTGCTGACCTTCGGACTGTCTTATGTGTTGGTCGACCTCATGCGTTTTACCTTCGGCATCGAAGGATTGCCTACTTCCACCCCGGCGGAATTGAAAGGGTCGGTATTTCTGGGCTTCGGGCACTTTCCGCTGTATCGCCTGTTCCTGATTGCCGCAACCGCGGTCATTGTGCTGGGCTTGTGGCTGTTCATCGAGAAAACGCGCTATGGCCTGATCATCCGCGCGGGTTCGCGGGACGCCGAGATCGTGAAGGTGCTGGGCATCGATATTTCAAAGGTCTGGTGGCTGGTGTTTGGCATCGGCACCGCGATTGCGGGTCTGTCGGGCTTGCTGGCCGCGCCCACGCGAGCTGTCAACCCTGAAATGGGGATACCGATCCTGGCCGAATCCTTTGTCGTGACGGTGGTGGGCGGCATGGGCTCCTTGCCGGGTGCCGTGGTGGCGGGCCTGTTGGTGGGGGTGGTGTTTGCCATGACTTCGCTGGTGGCCCCCGAGTACGCCGAACTGTCGATTTTCGTCCTGATGGCCGTGGTCCTGTTGATCCGCCCGCAAGGTTTTTTCGGCAAGGCCGGATTGATGAGCTGATAAACCGTCACGAAAAGCGTCATGAAAAATTCAATCATCACATCCGTTCTTTTTGCACGGCGACACCGCGTTGCCACGGCACTTCTGTTTTTGCTGGTCTTCCCGTTTCTGATGCCGTACGACGCCCTGTCCGTCAACATCCTGATTTTTGGCCTGTATGCCGTCGGCTTCAATTTGCTGTTTGGCTATACCGGCATGCTGTCGTTTGGACATGCCGCCTTTTTGGGCGTCGGGTCGTATCTGGCCGGCATTTCGGTGGTGCATGCGGGCTGGCCCTGGTGGGCTGCCATTGTCGTGGGGGTAGCCGCATCGTGCCTGGCCGGGCTGGTCATCGGCTACCTCGCCATCCGGACGCGCGGCATCTATTTTTCGATGGTGACGCTGGCCCTCGCGCAGATCGTTTACTACGTTTTTTACAAGGCCGACGGCTGGACGGGCGGGGAGAATGGCTTGCGTGGCGTCAAGGTGGAAGCCATCAACCTGCCAGGGGGCATCAGTATCGATTTCCTGAACCCGCTCAACAAGTACTACGTGATCCTGGCGTTCGTGGCCATGGCCTTGTGGTTCGTCTCGCGTGTTCTCAATTCGCCGTTTGGCGCCGTGATTGAAGCGATTCGCGAGAATGAAAAGCGTGCAGCGGCGTGTGGCTACGACGTGGCGCGCGCCAAGCTGCTGGTGTTTGTGCTGTCAGCCGGCATCTGTGGCCTGGCCGGTGCGTTGCGGGCGCTGCACCTGTCGATTGTGCCGATTGATTCGCTGCACTACCTGCAGTCGGGTCAGGCGGTCATGATGTGTCTGCTGGGCGGCATGGGCACATTTTTCGGTCCCTTCGTTGGCGCTGCCGTTTTTCTTTATCTGGAGGACGTGGCGACCAACCTCACGCGTTACTGGATGGGGGTGGTCGGTGCGATCTTCATGGTATTCGTGTTGTTTTTCCCCAAGGGCATCTGGGGCACGCTGCTGCACCAGTTTGAGCGCTGGCAACGTCGCACGGGAGGCTCCGTATGACAGCCAGCCCCATTCTCGAAGTCAGGGCGGTGTCGCGCTACTTTGGCAAGTTTCAAGCGCTCAACCATATCAGTGTGGCATTTCGTCCCGGTGAACTGACAGCGATCATCGGCCCCAATGGGGCTGGCAAAAGTACCTTCTTCAATGTGATCAGCGGGGGTATTCCGCCCAGCACGGGTCAGGTGCTGTTCGAAGGCCGCGATATCACCCGGTTGGCGCCGCACGACTTTGCCCGCCTTGGCATTGCCAAGAGCTTCCAGATCACCAATGTCTTCAAACAGCTCAGTGCCCATGAAAATGTGCGCGTGGCACTGCAGATGCGCGCCACGCGGTTTCAGATTCTGCGGCCGCGCCAGGACTATGTTGAATTGATAGAACGCGCGGATGTGCTGCTGGCGCGCGTGGGTCTGATGGACAGTCGCACCAAGCTGGCAGGGGACTTGGCGCACGGTCAGCAGCGTTCGCTGGAAGTGGCGATGGCGCTGGCATGCGACCCCAAACTGCTGTTAATGGATGAGCCCACTGCCGGCATGTCGCCACAGGAAACGACGATCATGATGGATTTGATCCTGCAATTGTCGGCGGAGCGCACGGTCATCCTGGTGGAGCACAAGATGAAGATGGTGATGGGTCTGTGCAAGCGACTGATCGTGCTGCACCATGGGGAGTTGCTGGCGGACGGCAACCCTGAGGAAATACGCGCCAACACCGAAGTCAAACGTGTCTATCTGGGTCAGAACTGAAGGGGCATCATGCTAAAAGTTGAACAACTCAATGCCTGGTACGACCACAGCCATGTGATCCAGGGCTTGAGCTTTGAAGTGAAGCGCGGGGAAATTGTCACGCTGATGGGGCGCAACGGGGCGGGCAAGACCAGCACCTTGCGTACCGTGATGGGACTGGTCGACAAATGCAAGGGGCGGGTGACTTTTGACGGCCAGGACATTCTGGGCCTGCCACCCCACGAGCGCTATCACCGGGGCCTGGCTTACGTGCCCGAGGAGCGCCGCATCGTCCCCGGTCTGACGGTGCTGGAGAACCTGCAGCTCGGTCTGCTGGCCAGCCCCCGGCGTGGCGAGATGGATGCCATGATCGATGAAATTGCGCAAACCTTTCCCCGCCTGAAGGAGCGGCTGCATCAGGATGGCACCTCCCTGTCGGGCGGGGAGCAGCAAATGCTGGCGATCGCGCGGGCCATGATGGCACGGCCCCGGATGATTCTGCTGGATGAACCCTCCGAGGGCATCATGCCGCTGCTGGTGCATGAAATGTTCCAGCTGTTTTCCCGCATGAAGCAGCAGGGCACCACTATTCTGCTGGTGGAGCAGAACGTCGAGCGGGCATTGTCCATTTCAGACCGGGCCTACATCCTCGATCAGGGGCAGATCGTGCATCACGGCGATGCCGATGAATTGTTGGCCAACGCCGAGATTCAGGAGAAATACTGTGCCGTATGAGCGTGAGTAAGGCGGGTGCTGCCTGGGCGGGGATAATCCAGTCCCATGGAACTCGTAACCTTTCTCATTGACTTCATTCTGCATGTGGACCGGCACCTGGAGGTGTTTGTTCAAAACTACGGCTTGTGGGTGTACGCCTTGCTGTTCCTGATAATTTTTGTGGAAACCGGCGTGGTGGTGATGCCCTTTTTGCCGGGCGACTCGCTCTTGTTTGTCGTGGGGGCGCTGTGTGGCGCTGGCTTCATGAGTTTTCCTGTGGCCTGTGCCGTGCTGATCGTGGCCGCCGTGTTGGGTGACCAGAGTAACTACGCCATCGGGCGCTATTTTGGGCCGCGGGTGTTCAAGTGGGAAGATTCCCGCTTTTTCAACAAAGCGGCGTTTGACCGGGCGCATGATTTTTATGAGCGCTATGGTGGCATCACCATCATCCTGGCGCGGTTCATGCCGTTTTTGCGCACGTTTGCGCCTTTTGTGGGTGGGGTGGCGGCCATGAGCCGCGTCAAGTTCACACTTTTCAATGTGGTGGGTGCGGTCATCTGGGTGCTGGGGATCTGTACCGCCGGTTACTTTTTGGGCAGCATTCCCTGGGTCAAGACGAACCTGGACAAGATCATTTGGGCCATGATTTTGATTCCGGGCGTGGTCGTGATTTTCGGCGCCTGGAAGTCACGCCGAAAGGCCGTGGAATTCTGAGCATCCACGCAATGCCAAAGCAAACTTGGCAGGATCAAACCGAACGATTTCGGGCCAGCGGCGGATTTTTTGAAAAGTAGCCTTCGATGCCACGCATCAGGGCGCTGGCCAGCTTGTCCTGGTAGTCATCACTGTTGAGTTTGGCTTCTTCCTCGGGGTTGCTGATGAAGGCGGCCTCCACCAGCACGCTCGGGATATCGGGCGCCTTCAGCACCGCAAAGCCGGCTTGCTCGACCTGGCCTTTGTGCAGTTTGCCGACCCGGCCGATTTCGCCCAGCATGGCGCCGCCCAGTTTCAGGCTGTCGTTGATTTGGGCGGTGGTGCTCATGTCAAACAGGGCGCGCTTGACTTGCGCATCCTGGGCCTTCACATTCAAGCCGCCAATCAGATCGGCCTTGTTTTCCTTGGCCGCCATCCAGCGCGCGGCTGTGCTGGAGGCGCCGCCCTGGCTGAGTGCAAAGACGCTGGCGCCTTGCGGGTGCGGTGTGAAAAACGCATCGGCATGGATGCTGATGAACAGGTCCGCTTGCACATGCTGCGCCTTTTGCACCCGCACATGCAGTGGCACGAAGAAATCGGCATCGCGCGTCAGGTAGGCGCGCATGGTGTTGCCGTTGATGCTGCTGGCATTGATGCGGTCGCGCAAGCGGTGCGCCAGGCGCAGCACCACGTCTTTCTCCCGGGTGCCGCCGGGGCCGATGGCACCCGGGTCTTCGCCACCGTGGCCGGGGTCCAGCGCAATGATGATCAGGCGGTCGGTGGCGGCTGGCCCGTTCAGGCCGGCTTTGGGTTCAGCTGGATTTTTTAAGACTTTTAGGCCTCTGGCCCAGGTGGGTAGTGCGGAAGAAGCTATTGATTTGGTAGCAAGCTCGGGCCTGGCCAGGGTGATGTTGTCATCTGCCCGACCTAGCGGGGCGCCTGGCTTTTGGTTTTGTTGGGTGATGAGTTCGCCCAACGGGTCGGCCGCTGGCTTGGCTGATGTGCTGTCGTTGAGTCGCTCGGCAATCAGCGCCTCCAGCGGGTCAGTCACCTGGGTCGGATACAGGTCGAACACCAGCCGGTGCTGGTAGGCCGCCACCGGCGCCAGCGTGAACACCTGCGGCGCAATCGGCTGCTTCAGGTCCAGCACCAGACGCATCACGCCCGGTACGTTTTGCCCGACGCGAATGCCGGCAATGGTGGGGTCATCGGCCCGCACCTTGGCCACCAGCTCCTTCAAGGCTGGATTCAGGTCAATGCCCTCGATATCCACCACCAGGCGCGGCGGACTGGCAACAAAAAACTGGCTGGCCTTGAGTTCGCTGTCCGACTCAATGGTGACGCGCGAGTAGTCCGGTGCCGGCCATATCCGCACCGCCACAATCGCGGCCCCGCGCGCCAGCTGTTGTGCGCCCAGCAGCAGCACCAGCGCGCTGGATTGCAGGAGGTGGCGGCGTTTCATGGACGGCCCTCGGGATGGTCATGCGGCGCATGGCGTTCGTGAGCAAGATCCGGGCTGACGGCGTGCAGCAAGGCAAGGCCATGCGGGGTTTGCGCGGTCAGGGTCACCTGCCGGACGTCAGCGTCCATCGCCTCCAGCGCAATGACCAGATCAGCGCGGGGCAGGAAACCCGCGGCTTTTTCCGGCCATTCCGCCAGCTTGAGGCCGGGGCTGGCAAAGATGTCGCGAAAGCCGGCGTCTTCCCATTCGCGCGGGTCGCTGAAGCGGTAGAAGTCGAAGTGCCAGACATTGAGGCCCGGCAGTTCATATGGCTCCACCACCGCGTAGGTGGGGCTTTTGACCCGGCCCGGCACCCCCAGGGCGCGCAGCAGGTGGCGCACCAGCGTGGTCTTGCCGGCACCGAGGTCGCCGTGCAATTCGATGAAGGCGTGGTGCAGCGCCGGCTGCGCGGCCAGGGCCGCAGCAAATAACTGCGTGGCCCGCTCGTCCGGCCAGCGCAGACTTTTTACAATCGGGGGGTGACCAACTCCAGCACTCATCTCAACAGCAGCCAATTGGTATCCAACATTCAGGCGTGGGCCCGGGAACTGGGATTCTCCCAAATTGGCGTGGCCGGTGTGGATTTGTCTTCATCTGAACAGGGATTATCGGCCTGGCTGGCCCGTGGCTTTCATGGTGACATGGCTTACATGGCGGCGCATGGCCTCAAACGTGCCCGGCCGGCCGAACTGGTACCCGGCACGGTGAGCGTGATCACCGCCCGCATGGACTACCTGCCGGCCGCCACGCCCGACGCCTGGCAAGCCATCGAGTTTGACCGCCTCACGCGGCCGACCGAGGGCATTGTGTCAGTTTACGCCCGGGGTCGGGACTATCACAAGGTCTTGCGTAAGCGTTTGCAACACCTGAGCGACCGCGTCGCCGCGCATCTGGGGCCGTTCGGTCATCGCGTGTTTACCGATTCGGCCCCGGTGCTGGAGGCCGAGCTGGCGGCGCGCAGCGGCCAGGGCTGGCGCGGCAAGCACACCCTGCTGCTCAGCCGCGAGGCCGGCTCGATGTTTTTTCTGGGTGAAATTTATGTGGACCTGGCGCTGCCCTTGAGCGCAGCGGTGTCCGGGCACTGCGGCAGCTGTACCGCCTGTATCGATGTCTGCCCGACGCAGGCGATCGTGGCGCCGCAGCAGCTCGACGCGCGGCGCTGCATCTCCTACCTCACGATCGAGCATGCGGGGCCGATTCCGCTGGAACTGCGGCCCTTGATGGGCAACCGCATCTACGGTTGTGACGACTGTCAGTTGATTTGTCCGTGGAACAAGTTCGCCCAGCGCAGCGCCTTGCCCGATTTTGATGAGCGTCAGGGCTTGGCCGGCAGTCAGTTGGTCACCCTGTTTGCCTGGACCGAAGCCGATTTTTTGCGCTTGACCGAGGGCAGCCCGATCCGACGCATCGGGCATGAACGCTGGCTGCGCAATATTGCGGTGGCACTTGGCAACGCCCTGCGTGCGGGCCAAGACCCGGCACTGGTCCAAGCCCTGGCATCGCGCGCCCACCACCCCAGCGCGTTGGTGCGCGAGCACGTCGAGTGGGCGCTGGCGGTTTAAGTGTTGTTGGCCTGCGGCCCCTCACGGCCGCGGCACGCGTGTCCAGCCATTGACGCTTAGTGCGTGACGAACTCGTAGGCGACTTCTTCGCTCTCGACCATGTCCAAAATGTCGTTCAGGACATCATCGTCCTCGCTGCTGGTCCAGGTTTCTTCGGGGTTGCTGGCAAACAGCGGCTCAATCGCAATGTCCAGAAATTGACCGTTGGACAACTTCAGCACGGGCGTGCCTTCGGACGTTTCAACCAGTTCCCAGTCATCCGGGACGGACATCTCCAGCTTGATGGTGACGTTGAGTTTCTTCATGGTGATCCTTTGTTTGTAAGGCGGGGAGGTTAACCGAAGCCAGCCGCTGGCAGCGCGGCGTCTGGCTCAGGCGGCGAGAAACAGCGCCGGGTCCACCATCGTACGGTTCAGCAGCACGCCCCAATGCAGGTGCGGCCCGGTGACGCGGCCGGTGGCGCCCACGGCGCCCAGGCGCTCGCCGGTCTTCAGCACGTCGCCCGGCGTCACGTCGATGGCGCTCAGGTGGCACACCATGCTCAGCAGCCCGCCGCCGTGGTCCAGCCACACCGTGTTGCCGTTGAAGAAATAGTCGCCGGTGTCAATCACCCGCCCCGGCAACGGCGCTACGACCTTCGTGCCGGTGCTGGCGGCGATGTCCATGCCGCT
>DAITMI010000054.1:17435-18760 GCA_036835225.1 Rhodoferax sp.
CCCAGTGACAGCCGGGCGATGCCACCCGGCACCTGCGAGGCCTGCGGCCAGACATCAGAAGATGGCGGGGCTGCGGCAAGGTGTGAGGCGGGCAGCGCCAGCAGGCCAAGACCGCCCAGCAGGGCAGCGCGGCGCGTCAGTCGTTGGTGGGTCAGGGGATGGTGATGAGTGGACACGGCGAAGGAAGGAGATGGGGCAGACGAAGAACGCCCCATTGTGCGATCAAACGCAGAATCTACCGCGCCTCCGTCACGCAAAGCACAAGTCACGCTGGCGAATGCAGCCCGATCAGGTTGCCCTCAGTGTCTTGCGCCAGGGCAATAAAGCCGTATTCGCCAATGCTCGTTTTCGGCAAGGTCAGCATGCCGCCAGCCGCCGCCACCCGCGCCGCCTCGGTGGCGCAGTCCAGGCAGCTGAAGTAAACAAGTGTGCCCCCCACGCCGGGCTTCATTTTTGAATGCTTGACCAGAGCCCCGGACGTTCCCTTGCCGGTCGCGCTCATGGGGAACATGCACATCTGCATGTCGGGGTCACTGGGCATGGGTGGCAGGCTTTCGATGGGGTGCCCGAAAACCGCCTCGTAGAACTTTCTGGCGCGTGCCATGTCGGTGACGTAAATCTCGAACCAGCCCACTGGATTCATTGGTGATGGAATGTCGGCCATGCTGCATCTCCTTGGTTTGTCTGAACCCCGCAGATTAAGGAAACACCATCCAGGTGGGTTGAGAAATCGCAAGTGGCCGTGGCCAGTGGGAGCGCTCTTTCACTCACGACGACCTTTTTGCCTGGCACGCCCAAGCGGATAGATTCCAAGGCGGCATGAGCACCGAGAAATTCCAGCCCGCTGCTCGGTCTAAGTCAGCTGCGCCGCCTGCTTGGCGTGCAGCTTGGCTGCAATGTATTCGCCATGCGTGACGTGCAGCAAACCGGCAATCTTGTTGATCAGGTGGTTTTCATTGGCGTCCAGGTGGCCGTCGGCATAGGCGACCTGCCACATGAGTTCCACCACATGAATCTTCTGCGCCTGCGAAAACTGCTCGTTCATGCGGCTGGTGAAGCTGAAGTAGTCGTTGGCGCCCTTGGCCGTTTGTTGGGCCAGCAGCATCAGTTCGGCCAGCTCGTCGTCAGCCAGCGCAAATTTCTGGCGCAGCGCCGACAGGGTCGCGGCCTCTTCGGCGGCGGTGATCGCGGGGTCCGCGCGCATGACCTCAACCAGCAGCACGGCCGTGGCCAACTGCAAGCGGTGCTCCACGTCTGCGGGCGAGCCCGTGGCGTCAGGGGAGATGAGGTTGGCAAACAGGTTTTTGAGTATGGTCAGCATGGGG
>DAITMI010000055.1:0-18752 GCA_036835225.1 Rhodoferax sp.
ATCCGGGCTCAGCTGGCTGACATGGGGAGGCTCACCACGGGCTTGCCCTTCATGCGGTAGGAGCGACCGCGGAAAACTGCTACACGCACGCCGTTCTGGTTGCTCACCTCCACGTCGTAGACACCCGTGCGACCGCTCAGGCTGACTTCGACGGCCTGTGCCGTGAGCACATCGCCACCGCGCACCGGCGCGATGAAGTCGACATTCAGGGACGACGCCACGGTGAGCTCGTTGTAGGAGTTGCAGGCGAAAGCAAAGGCGGAGTCTGCCAACAGCGTGATGAAGCCGCCGTGACAGATGTCAAAACCGTTCAGCATGTCGTCACGCACCAGCATCTCGATCTGGGCCGCGCCCGGGCTGATCTGGGTGACCCGCAGCCCCAGGCCGCGTGAGGCGCGGTCCTTGGCCATCATGCCAACTGCCACGGTTTCGGCGATTTGTTGCGGATTCATATTGGATGCACTCAGCAGGTGTCTTGGCGATTGGTGGACAGCGTTGTATTGACCTGGAGCAATCAATACTTTACCGACCGGTCGGTCAATGATGGACTGATAGTACCTTTGATGCGGGTCATCTCAACCTAGTGGAGACCCTTATGCCGCAGCGCAGCGGGTCTAGCGTCGCAGGACCGCAAACGCCGCGAACTCCCAGCTGCGCATACCCAACAGCAGGGTGTAGCCCTCGCGCGCAGTGTCCGGCGGCTTCTGGTCTGCTAAGTGTTGCTGTGCAAAGTCCTGCGCCACCCGCTGCATGCGCTCAAAAAATGATGGGGCCAGACTGCGGCTCACGGAACCGTGCACCAGCAACAGGCCCTCGCCTGCGCCGTTAAAACTGCCTGAAAAGTAGTCGAGCAGGGCGTTTTCGCGAAAGTAGCTCATCACCGGGCCGTGTGGCCGCCAGCGAAAAGCCTTGGCCAGTTTGAGGCGGTAGCGATTGAGTGGCCGCAGTTCGATGATGCCAATGCGGTCGAGCTGCGCAAGGTATTTGACACAACCGGCCTCGCTCAGCTGGTAGCTCGCCACCAACCTGATGACGCGGGACTGCTGATGGATCGGCTGGGCATGCTGCTGATGGTGTTGCTGGCCGCCCGCCGACCCGTGGCTGGTGCCTGGGGTGTGCAGCTTGGTGCTGTGATTGCGCTATACGCCATTGCCAAGCTTTTGGAACTGGGAGATCACGCCCTATTGCATGGACACACGGCGCGATATCGGGCCACAGCCTGAAACATGTGCTTGCTGCAATGGCCGCTTGGCCTGTCATTGCTGTCATGCACAATGTCGCCCAGGGCGCGCAAGCTGCCGCGGACAAGAAGTAAGCAAAACAGTCAAGGAGGAGACATCTGTGAATTCAGCAAGCCAAAGCCTGCCCGCCGCCGTTCAACCTGCGGGCCATGAGCACCCTAACCAATTCGCCCTGTTGCGCCAACGGCGTTTCGCGCCGTTCTTCTGGACGCAGTTTTCAGGCGCTGCCAATGACAACCTTTTCAAGTTCGCCTTCACGGTCATGGTCACCTACCAGCTTAGCGTGAGTTGGCTACCGCCAGCCATGGCTGGGTTGGTGATCGGTGCCTTGTTCATTCTGCCGTTCCTGCTGTTTTCCGCCACCAGTGGCCAGCTGACCGACAAGTACGACAAGACGATGATGATTCGGTTCGTCAAGAACCTGGAGATCGGCATCATGCTGCTGGCGGCCTACGGCTTCTATGCAGACCAGGTGCCAGTGCTTCTTCTCTGCACATTTTTGATGGGGGTGCACTCCACCTTGTTTGGTCCGGTCAAGTTTGCCTACCTGCCGCAAGTGCTGTCCGAGCGCGAGCTGACTGGTGGCAATGGCATGGTCGAGATGGGCACCTTTGTGGCCATCTTGCTCGGCAATGTCGTGGGCGGCCTGATTGTCACCATTCCTGTCGTGGGGCATCAGGACGTTGCCATCGCATGTGTCGTTCTGGCTGTGGTGGGGCGCATTGTGGCGGGTAATATCCCGGCCGCACCGGCCACCGACTCTGGCCTCAAGATCAACTGGAACCCCATCAGTGAAACCTGGCGAAACCTCAAGCTCGCGCACGGCAACATTGTGGTGTTTCGCTCGCTGCTGGGCATCAGCTGGATGTGGTTTTTTGGCGCCGTATTTTTGAGCCAGTTCCCCAGCCTGGCCAAGGAAGTGCTGCACGGCAACGAACAGGTGGCCTCACTGCTGCTGGTGGTTTTTTCGATTGGCATTGGCACAGGTTCGCTTCTGTGCGAGGTGTTGAGTCGCCGCCATGTGGAGATTGGTCTGGTGCCGCTGGGTGCCATTGGCATGAGCGTGTTTGCGGTGGACCTGTACTTTGCGTCCAATGGCCTGCCAGCTTCCGACGTGATGGGTCTGGGCGCCTTTCTGGCGCAGCCCGCCCACTGGCGCGTGATGGCCGATCTGGCCCTGTTGAGCCTGTTTGCCGGCCTGTACAGCGTGCCCATGTATGCGCTGATTCAACTACGCAGCCAGCCCACCCACCGCGCCCGCATCATCGCTGCCAACAACATCCTGAACGCGCTGTTCATGATCGCCAGCTCGGTCATTGCTGGGGCCCTGCTAAAAAGCGGTTTCACCATCCCGCAGATCTTTCTGTTCACCGGCCTGGCCAATGCCGTGGTGGTGGCGTATATCTTTCTGCTGGTGCCCGAGTACTTGCTGCGTTTTGTGGCCTGGGTGTTGTCGCACTTTGTGTACCGATTCAAAGTGTCGGGCGAGGAGAACATTCCCACCCAGGGCGCTGCCATCTTGGCTTGCAACCATGTGAGCTTTGTCGACGCTGTGCTGCTGATGGCCGCCAGCCCACGCCCGATCTATTTCCTGATGGATCATCGGATCTTTCAGGTGCCGGTGCTGGGCTGGTTGTTCCGCCTGGCCAAGGCCATCCCGATTGCCCCGCGGGCCGAAAACCCTGCCGCCTATGAGGCTGCGTTTGACGATGCCGTGAAAGTGCTGAAAGAAGGCGACCTGCTCGCCATCTTCCCCGAAGGTGGCATCACGAAGGACGGCACGCTGCAGGAGTTCAGGGGCGGTATCATGAAAATTCTGGAGCGCACTGCGCACCAGGGCTTGACCGTGTCGGTGGTCCCGATGGCCCTGACTAACCTATGGGGTTCATTCTTTAGCCGGGTGGAGCAGGGCAGCGCCATGGTGCGACCGTTCCGGCGCGGTGCGTTCAGCCGGGTTGGACTCAATGTGGGTTTGGCCATGGCAGCGGGTGCGGTGCAGCCAGTGGTTCTGCGGGACCGCGTGCAAGCACTCATCAATGGTTGACAACGCGCACTTCCAAGCGTGAATAGCAATACCTGCTGTTTGTTTGATATAAACGATTGACAAAAATAGATCAGGGAATCGCCATGCTAGAAGCCAATAGTGCCGTGTCTTCAGAATTCACGCTGTCCCCGCCCGAGGTGATCACACCCTTGGCACAGGAGGTAGCGAAAAACGCGGTGCCACTGTCCCAGGAAACTCGGGCCGCCGTCGATGACCAGGTCGATCGCTTCATGGATGGCTTGCTCAAGGAAGATGTTCAGAGTGAATCCTTCAAAGCCAAGCTGGACAGTGCCTTTGCTCTGGGGCGGGAGGAGGTTTCGGTGGCTTCCAGCTTGATGCAGGGGCGCTTTATGCAGCGCAACTTTGCCGGCGTTGAAGACAGTTTGGCGTACAAAGCCATACAAGACATGCGGGGCCATCTGGATGATCTCAATCCGGGCAAGAACGGCGATTTGTTTCAACCTCGGAAGTTATTGGGTTTGATTCCCTTTGGCAACAAGCTTCAGTCTTACTTTCGCAAATACCAGAACATCGGCACACAGCTGCAAAAAAGCATGCAGCAGATCTACTCTGCAAAGGACGACATGCAACGAGATGTGGTCGACATCGAGGCCACCAGAAGCAAGCTTTGGGATGCCATGCAAAAGCTCGCTGCTGCCATCTATTTTGCAGAGACGCTGGATGCAAAGTTAGCCTCCAAAGTGGCGGCTTTGCAGGCCACTGACCCAACCAAAGCCAAAGCGCTGGAGCAAGAAGTATTGTTCTATGCACGGCAAAATCTGCAAGACATGCTGACCCAGCAGGCGGTTTGCACCAATGGCTATTTGGCGCTGGATGTTCTCAAGAAAACCGGTCGCGAAATGATGAACGGCTGCATACGTGTGGCTACCACCGGTATGAGTGCGCTCGCCGTAGCGCAGACCGTGGCGCGCGCCACGGGCAATCAGATCAAGGTGATGGAAATGCTCACGGGCGTTAACAGTTCGATTGAGAACCTGGTTGCCGAATCGGGCCGCCAGTTGAACAGCCATATCGACAAGACAAGCCAGTTTGCCCAAAACCCAATGTTGGGTATTGAGAAAATGAAACAGATGTTTGACCAGACGTTTAAAGCCATGGATGCGATGGACGCGTTCCGGACGAAATCCATCGAAGTGATGGGCCAGAACAACGTCATCATGAAAGAGCAATTGGCGCGGGCTGATCAATACCTTGATCGTACCCGCCAGCGGCAAGCGCGTGAGGCGACCAAACTGACCGTCAGCGGCCCGGTGGTGCTCTGATATTTTTAATTCATAAATATACTTCTAGGAGATTTCGATGGCGACTCAATATGTCATGCAGCGGGATACACAGGGTTGGCGCACGCAGGTCTGGATTTCTTTCAGTCTTGCATTGTTTGCAAGTGGCGTTGGCGTGCTCTGGCTTCCAGGGCAGGAACTCGATCGGGCATTTCTAGCCATCGGATTTTTCTTTTGTCTGTTTTCGTCCTTTTCCGTCGCGAAGACTGTGCGAGACAACCGCGATGGCCAGGTGGACACATCCTCCTGGGTGATGACAGTCTGGATCGCTTTCGCGGCTGCCATCTGCCTGACCGCCTGGGGCCTGTGGCGGATGGATATCGGAGAGTGGCAAAAAGGCTTTGTGATCGTTAGCTGGCTTTTCCTGGTTAGCAGCACGTTCACAGTTGCCAAAACAGTGCGTGACAAACACGAAGCCGATTTGATGGAGCGGGCCGCTGCTTCTGGCCCAGACACGCGACCAGCGGCGGCTTAAGTCTTGGTGCCTGTCTTTGCGGACAAGAAGTGATGCTGCTGCATCAAGGATTCGCCTGTCAGTTGCGTCAGGCGGGTTTCCTTGATGTCCAGTTCCCCTCGAATCATGTCGATCTGATCGTGCAACAAGTCCATGGCCGGTTTTTTGCCGTCTATCACCAGCGTGGTTCGGTCTTTTTGCGGGATCTGTAAACAGCCGTTGATCGAGTCGGGAATGTATCGGCGAATGCACTCCCGTATGTAGAAGTGATCCTCGCCTGAAAAGCCCTCATTGGTTTGAGTGCTGTGCGCTAGCTGAATGCAGCGCGTGATGGACTCTTTCAAGCTGGCCAGCCTGTTCACCGTCTCCTGCGGTGCTTGCGCCGCCAGCTTTTCCATGGCGTTGTCCAGGCGCTCAACGTCACTGGCGTCAATCAGCGTGCCATTCTCAAATGGGGGTGTTGCCATGGTCTTTCGCGTTTGTTTTGCGGCCATGTAGGCCCACATACCGATCCCAAGAACAAGCAAGGCGCTGACGCTGGCAACAGGCAAGGATTTTTGGATCAGGCCCAGAAGCAAGCCTGTTCCAGCGACCGTGCCGCCGATGGCCTGAAGGACCAATGTCAGCCTTGCATGATCATGGTGCCTGGAGTCTTCTTGTGAGGCCGTCAGGCGAGTGGCCAGTGGCGTTCCCAGCATGCGTCTGGCGTTGGCCATTTGCATGCGAGCTTTGACGATGGGGGCAGTCGGCAAGTCCCTTCGCGGGTGTGCTTCAGTCGTGCGGCTGTTCACAGGGCCTCTTGCCAAGACATATTTCTTATTGTGTTTTGGATCGTTCATTGTGAAGTTGAGTTGCCGCAATGGCTGCTGGACGGGCTGCAATGTAGTTCTCATAATAAGCGACGTTCCATCACGACCATTGCAGCCAAAGCCCTGGCTTCCCTTGCAGTTCGAAGCACGGCCACGACCACAGCGTGGCACTCCGCTTGGCTGCTGGCAGGGTTGCGCGGGCTGTTTTTTTCAAGGTCGACGCACCATGCTTGGGTACCTTCTGTGTCAGGGGCAACAGAAGCAAGCAAGCGGCGTGAATGGAGCGCAGAATTTGTCCACTGGTTGCGGCGCAGGCCTGCCATGGGCTTAAAGTCACCCCTTGACAGCAGAAAATGCATCAAGGAGAACGCTCATGACATCCGGAAGAATACTCGTCGCTCAGGGCGGTGGCCCCACCGCCGTGATTAACCAATCGCTGGTCGGGGTTGCGCTTGAGGCGCGGCGTTTCAGGGAGGTCGCCCACATCTATGGCGCGCGCCACGGAGTGCGTGGCATCGTGAATGAAGATTTTGTGGACCTGACGCAAGAGACCAGCCACAACCTCGAACTGGTGGCCAAGACCCCTTCTTCGGCGTTGGGCTCCACACGCGACAAGCCGGATATGGCTTACTGCCAAGAGATATTCAAGGTATTGCGGGCGCACCAGATCGAACACTTCTTCTACATCGGCGGCAACGACTCCAGCGACACGGTTCGCATCGTGAGCCTGGAGGCGCAAAAGGCGGGCTACCCGCTGCGCTGCATTCATATCCCCAAAACCATTGACAACGATTTGGTGGGCAACGACCACACCCCGGGTTTTCCGTCGGCAGCGCGCTTTGTAGCGCAAGCCTTTGCCGGTGCCAACCTCGATAATGCTGCCCTGCCCGGTGTATATGTTGGCGTGGTAATGGGCCGCCATGCCGGCTTTTTGACGGCAGCCTCGGCTCTGGGCAAGAAGTTTCCCGACGACGGCCCGCACCTGATCTACCTGCCCGAGCGCACTTTTGTGCTGGAGAAGTTTCTCGCCGACGTCAAAACCACCTACGATCGTTATGGCCGTTGCGTCATCGCCGTATCAGAGGGCATTCATGATTCGACTGGCACGCCGATTGCGGGCCTTCTGGGTAAAGACCTGGAGCACGACGCGCACGGCAACGTGCAACTCTCAGGCAATGGCGCACTGGCCCATCTGCTGTGCGAAGAGATCAAGTCCAAACTGGGGATCAAGCGGGTGCGCGGTGACACGTTCGGTTACCTGCAGCGCTCGTTTATCGGCTGTGTGTCAGACGTGGATCAGCGCGAGGCCCGTGAGGTGGGCGAAAAAGCCGTGCAGTTTGCGATGTGGGGCGCGTGCGACGGCTCGGTTGCGATCAAGCGCACCGGCTTTTATTCGGTGGATTACGAGTTGTTGCCGCTGGATACCGTGGCGGGTAAAACGCGGGTAATGGAAGACGAATTCATCACGGGTAGCGGTACCGACGTGACCGATGCATTCCGGATGTATTTGCGACCACTGTTGGGCTCAGACATGCCCGACGCCTTCAGGCTGCGCAACAACCCGGTGGCCAAGGTGATGCGTCCGTGACACTGAACGTCCAGTGCGATGCGGGTGAGTGCTTCGCAGTGAATTACAGTAACGGGACGACCGGTTGGGCCATTTTCGTCCTCTCGGACATTTTCTCTGCAGTATTTCAGGACAAAACATGACTATTGAATTCAAGGGCCGCGTGGCCATCGTGACCGGTGCCGGTGGCGGACTGGGTCGTCAACATGCCCTGGCGCTGGCAGCGCGCGGCGCCAAGGTGCTGGTGAATGATTTGGGTGGCGCCCGCGACGGCTCCGGCGGCTCGGTAACTGCTGCTGAAGCCGTGGTGGCCGAGATCAAAGCGGCAGGCGGCGAGGCCATGGCCAACGGTGCGTCAGTCACCGACTTTGCGGCGGTGCAGGCCATGGTGGCGCAGGCGGTTGATGCCTGGGGCCGCGTTGACATTTTGGTGAACAACGCCGGCATCCTGCGTGACAAAAGTTTCGCCAAGATGGAACTGGCCGACTTTGAACTGGTCGTGAACGTGCACCTGATGGGCGCCGTGCATTGCACCAAGGCCGTGTGGCCCATCATGAATGAGCAGAAGTACGGCCGCATCGTCATGACCACCTCGTCGAGCGGTTTGTATGGCAACTTTGGCCAGTCCAACTACGGCGCGGCCAAGATGGCGCTGGTGGGCTTGATGCAGACTTTGTCGCTGGAAGGCGCCAAAAATGACATTCGTGTCAATTGCCTGGCGCCCACGGCCGCCACCCGCATGACCGAGGGCCTGATGCCCGAGGCTGTGCTGGCCGCCCTCAAGCCCGAGGCCGTGGTGCCCGCCATGCTGGTGCTGGCCTCACAGGAAGCGCCCAACCGCACCATTCTGTGCGCCGGTGCCGGCACCTTTGAAGCGGCGCACATCACCATGACGCAAGGCGTCTGGCTTGGCACCGATGCGCAAACCCCTGAGCGCCTGGCCGCGCACCTGGCCGAGGTCACTGACCGCACCGGCGACAGCGTGCCGCAAAGCGGCGCGGCGCAGGGAAGCAACGAGGTGACTAAAGCGATGGCCAACACGGCACGGCTGGCCTGACGCATGGCAAATGGTGAGTTGGGGCGTCAATAAAGGCGACCTTACTCCACTACCCGGCGCGCGGAGTTGGAACGGTTGAATTTCCGGTCCGTGATGCGGACTAATGGATCGACGACCGACCTTCGGTGCAGGGTTTTCTCAATCGGCAAGGTTGTCGGCCACAAGTTCCAGCAGACTCTCGATTGGCTGGTCCCAGTGCGCATTCTTGGCGCCCATCTCAAGCGTGATGCGGCACTGGCCGCAGCTCGTGACGAAGCGCTTGGCGGCGGTCGCTTCCACCTGCTGCTGCTTCATCTCGAACACCTTGTAGCGCAAGGGCGTGGCACGCTGGTTCGACACCACGCCGCCGCCGCCGCCGCAGCAGTAACCCGTCACGCCATGGTCCTTGAGCTCGATTAACTCGAAGCCGAGGGCCGCCAGCACGCGGCGCGCCGCTGCTTCCAGCCCACCGCGACGCACGATCTGGCAGGGATCATGGAAGGTTGCGGTCTCCCCGATCTTGTTGACGCGGATCTGCTGGGTGGCGATCAATTCGTCCAGGTACTCGGTCATGTGAATGATGCGCACCGGCAGTGCCTGGCCGTACCACTTGGCCGCTTCCCAGCGCGCCGCGCCGTAGGCATGGCCGCACTCGGGCAAGAGCACCGTGGTGGCGCCGATCTTCACCGCGGTATCGATCAGGGCGCGGGTGAGCCGCTCCTGCAACTCCAGGTCGCCGTTGTTGAAGCCGATGTTGGACGCGTCGAAACCGCCCTGGTGCATGGTCCAGCTGGCACCGATGCGGTTGAGGATTTTGGCCGCGTCGGCCAAGGCCTTGGTGTGTTCGCCCAATTCAGCGGGTGCAGCGGTGACCAGGATGTCGGCGCGTGCCAGGTCGCAGGGAATCGCGACGCCGTGCTCGGTGGCCACTTCGGCCAGGATGTCGGGCAGGTCTTCGCCCGGCGTCGCGGTGCTGCCCCACTGCCGCGCCGCGCGGTCCATCAGCGCCAGTCGATCCGGCACCAGCCCGGCCTTGAACATGCCGTGGCGGGCCTCCTTCACCAGTTCGGCAATATCAATACCCATCGGGCAGACCACGGTGCAGCGGCCGCACATGTTGCAGGAGTCGTAGAGCAGTTCCTGCCAATGCTGCAGGTCGGTGATGCTCGGCTTCTTGACCAGACCGAGCGCGCGCACCAGCGGCGCAAATGGACTGGCTTCGCGCAGGTAGGCGCGGCGAAAGGGCTCCAGCTTGTAAATCGGCGTGTACTTGGCGTCGCCAGTGGCCACATGGAAGTGGCAGGCCTGCGCGCACAGGCCGCAGCGTACGCAAGACTCCATGTGCAGCGCGGCGGTGACGCCGAACTCCGACACGAAGCTGCGCATGGCGGCATCGACGCGCGCCTCGTCGCTCTGCTCGCCCTGCTGGTCGAAGGCCGGCGCAGTGGTGGTCACGGTGTTCATAACTTCACTCCCCGATGGCTAAAGCGCATGCCGGTGGCGCCGCGCGAGAAGACGAACAGGACAGCGTGCATCAGTTTGCCGAACGGAAACCAGATCAGCAGCAGCTCCAGCGTCAGCAGGTGCACGGCCAGTGGGCCAGCGTAGATCGCGTGGTCGCGCGCCAGAATGATCGCCGAGGGCTCACCCACCACCGCCATGCCAGTGACGAGGGGCAGGAAGGTGATGGTCCAGGTGATCATGTCATCGGCGTTTGATATCTTTTTCAGCACCGGGTCGGTCAGGCGGAACAACAGGGCCAGCAGCAGCGAGACGATGGTCGCGCCCGCGGCAAGGTACATGACCATGTCGGGCAAGGCCGTCCACGACAGACCGGTGATGCGGCGGATGAACGCGATGTGCGGCGCGTAACCGAAAAACACCAGCGCCAGTCCGATGTGGAAGACGTAGCCGTTGATGCTCGTGACCATCGCCGCCTGACCGAACTCCTTGCGTGGCCACATGCCGCGCCCGATGGCGCGCAGCGCGCCCACCCCGTTTGACGGCGCACCTGCCCGCGGCGGCGAGAGGTCCCGCAGGCGCGGTCGGCGCAGAATGCCGACCAAGCGCCACAGCGTACCCAGCACGAAGACGACGAGGGCAACGGTCAGCGCCGGGCCACGGGCAAATTCCAGCAGACTCATGGTTCAGTCCTCCTTTGCGTTTCTCGCATTTGCTGGGCTAGACCATCTCACGCTGGTTGTCCCTTGCATGGAATGATAGCGAGGATTGGCCCAGCCACAAGCAAGAACGTCGCTGGGGCGCCCGCTTCTGGCAACAACTGCCAGGCCGAACCGCCGAGGCGAGTTCCGGCTACGGAACCGAGCGGCCCATTCTCACTGGTAGTCGCTGACTGGCACGCAAGAGCAGAAAAGATTGCGGTCACCATAGACGTTGTCCACGCGGCCGACCGGTGGCCAGTACTTGACCTGCTTCAGGTTGGCCAGTGGGAAGGCGCCGATTTCACGTGAGTAGGGTCGGTCCCAGTCGGCGCCCATCAAGGACGCCGCGGTGTGCGGTGCATGCTTGAGCGGGTTGTTGTCCTGCGGCCATTC
The DNA here is from genome assembly GCA_036835225.1 of Rhodoferax sp. Taxonomy (GTDB): domain Bacteria; phylum Pseudomonadota; class Gammaproteobacteria; order Burkholderiales; family Burkholderiaceae_C; genus Rhodoferax. The sequence goes on from DAITMI010000055.1 coordinate 11,008, forward strand.
GCCTCGCTCCACTTTGGCAATTTCTGCGCGGATGGCGATCATGGCGTTGATGAAGCGGTCCAGCTCGTCCAGCGTTTCGCTCTCGGTGGGTTCCACCATCAGCGTGCCCGGCACCGGGAAGCTCAGTGTGGGCGCATGAAAACCGTAGTCCATCAGGCGCTTGGCCACGTCTTCGGCAGAGATGCCGTTGGCTCCGCCACTGCTTTCCTTCAAGGGCCGTAAGTCCAGAATGCACTCGTGCGCGACGTGGCCATTGGCGCTGGCGTAGAGGGTGGGGTAGTGGTCTTTGAGGCGGGCGCTGATGTAGTTGGCGCTCAGGATCGCCACCTCGGTCGCCGCCTGCAGGCCTTCGGGGCCCATCATGCGGCAGTACATCCAGCTGATGGGCAGCACCGCCGCGTTACCCAGCGGTGCAGCAGATATTGCCCCCACGCCATTGGAGGGAAGGCCGCCGGTGGCGTGGCCCGGCAGGTAAGGCACCAGGTCGGCCACCACGCAGACGGGCCCGACACCGGGGCCGCCACCGCCGTGCGGAATGCAGAAGGTCTTGTGCAGGTTCAGGTGGCTGACGTCGCCGCCGAACTCACCCGGGGCGGCCACACCGACCAGGGCATTCATGTTGGCGCCGTCCACGTAGACCCGGCCGCCGTGCGCATGCACCAGTGCGCAGAGTTCCTTGACGCTGGTCTCGAACACACCGTGCGTGCTGGGGTAGGTGATCATCACCGCGGCCAGATTGGCGCTGTGCTGCTCGCACTTGGCCTTCAGGTCGGCCATGTCGACATTGCCCTGCGCGTCGCAGGCCGTCACCACCACCGTCATCCCGGCCATTTGGGCGCTGGCCGGATTGGTGCCGTGCGCGCTGGAAGGAATCAGGCAGATGTTGCGGTGGCCCTGGCCGTGCGCTTCATGGTAGGCCTTGATCACCAGCAGGCCGGCGTATTCGCCTTGTGAGCCGGCGTTGGGTTGCAGGCTGATGCCGGCGTAGCCGGTGGCCTGGCACAGCCAGGCGCGCAGTTGTTCGTCCAGCTCTTTGTAGCCTTGCAGCTGCTCGTGTGGCGCAAACGGGTGCAGCGACGCAAACTCGGGCCAGGTGATGGGAATCATCTCGCTGGTGGCGTTGAGCTTCATGGTGCAGCTGCCCAGCGGGATCATGCTGCGGTCCAGCGCCAGGTCTTTGTCGCTCAGGCGCCGGATATAGCGCAGCATGCCGGTCTCGGAGTGATGCGTGTTGAACACCGGGTGCGTCAAATAGGGGCTGGTGCGACGCACTTGCGTGGGGATCAGGGGCTCGATGCCTTTTTCGAAGTCACTGACCTTCGGCGGGGCCTGTCCGTCCTTGGCGAAGAACGACCAGAGTTGCTCGATGTGCTCGCGCGTGGTGGTTTCGTCCAGCGACACGCCCAGACTTGTTTTTGAGTCAAATCGAAGGTTAGCCCCCGCCGAATGGGCGCGCGTAGCTATCAAATCAGTAGCGCCTTGCGTATTGACGGTGAGGGTATCAAATGCGGTGGCGTTGGCGATGCTGTAACCCATCTCCTGCAGGCCACGCGCCAGCAGCGCGGTGTAGGCGGCCACGCGTTGGGCGATGCGTTTCAGACCTTGCGGGCCGTGGTACACGGCGTACATGCTGGCGATCACGGCGGGCAAGACCTGCGCGGTGCAGATGTTGGAGGTGGCTTTTTCGCGGCGAATGTGCTGTTCGCGCGTTTGCAGCGCCAGGCGGTAAGTGGGGTTGCCGTGCACGTCCACGCTCACGCCCACCAGACGGCCGGGCATGGAGCGTTTGAATTCGTCACGACACGCCAGGTAGGCCGCGTGCGGGCCGCCATTGCACAGCGGCATGCCAAAGCGCTGGGTCGTGCCCACCGCAATGTCGGCGCCCATCTCGCCCGGTGGCGTGAGCAGCGTGAGCGCCAGCAGGTCGGCCGCCATGATGACCACGCCACCCCGGGTCTTGTATTTTGATATCCAGTCGCGGTCATCACGCACGACACCACTGACGCCCGGGTATTGCAGCAGCACGGCAAAGCTCTCCTCGCGCAGGGCTTCGTCACCGCGGCACACCTTCACCGTGATGCCCAGAGGTCGGGCCCGGGTCTGGATCACTTCCAGTGTTTGCGGCAGCACTTCGCTGTCCACCATCAACGTGGTGGATTTGGATTTGCCCACGCGCAGCGCCAGCGTCATGGCTTCGGCCGCCGCCGTGGCTTCGTCCAGCATGGAGGCATTGGCCATCGGCATGCCGGTGAGGTCCGCGATCATGGTCTGGAAATTCACCAGTGCTTCCATGCGGCCCTGGCTGATCTCGGCCTGGTAGGGCGTGTAGGCGGTGTACCAGGCGGGGTTCTCCAGGATGTTGCGCAGAATGACGCCCGGCGTGTGGGTGTCGTAATAGCCCTGGCCGATATAGCTTTTGAAAATCTGATTCTTCGATGCAATCGCCTTCAGCTCGGCCAGCGCCGCCGCCTCGGTCACCGCCGCCGGAATAGCCATGCGGCTGCTGCGCGCGATGGAGCGCGGCACGATGCCGTCGATCAGCTCGCGGCGTGAGCTTGAGCCCACGACCTTGAGCATCAAGGCCTCATCGGCGGCGTCCACGCCAATGTGGCGGGCCATAAATTCGGAGGCGTTCTCCAGCTCGCTCAGGGGTTTGGCGGATTGCATCAACATGAAAATTTCCTGGATTAAGCGTTGGCGGAGAAACTGGTGTAGCTGGTCTCGTCCATCAGGGCATCCAGCTCGGCGGGGTTGGAAAGCTTGACCTTGAAGAACCAGCCCGCGCCCAGCGGGTCGGTGTTGGCCAGTGACGGGTCGGCGCGCAGGGCTTCGTTCACTTCGGTCACTTCGCCGGTGACCGGCATGTAGACGTCAGCGGCGGCCTTGACCGACTCGACGACACCAGCGATGTCTTTGGCGGCAAAGGTTTTTCCCACTTCGGGCAGGTCCACAAACACGACGTCACCCAGGGCGTCTTGCGCGTGGTGGGTGATGCCCACGACGGCGGTGTCGCCGTCAATTTTGAGCCATTCGTGGTCCGGGGTGTACTTGATCGTCATGGGGTTCTCCAAAAATTAAAGTCAGTGAAATTGAAAAATTAAGCGCGAAATTAACCGCGGAAATAGCGGGTAGGCACGAAGGGCATGGCAACGACTTCCATCGGCACCGGTTTGCCGCGCACGATGGCATTGACGCGTGAGCCCAGGGGCGCGAACTCGGGTGTCACGTAGCCCATGGCAACCGGCTTGTCGATGGTCGGGCCCAGCAGGCCGCTGGTGACTTCGCCAATGCGCTGGCCGTTCAGGTCTTGCAGTTCGGTGTGGTCCCGCACGGGAATACGCTCCAGCGCCACCAGTCCCACACGTTTTCGGGTTGTAGCCCCCGTTCCACCTGCGAGTTGCGCTAGTATTTTTGTAGCACCCGGAAAGCCGCCGGCGCGCGCGCCGTCCGCACGCCGCACTTTTTGCAGGGCCCAGTTCAGGCCGGCTTCCAACGGGGTGGTGCTGGTATCGATGTCGTGGCCATACAGGCACAGACCGGCCTCCAGGCGCAGCGAGTTGCGGGCACCCAAGCCCACGGGTTTGACTTCGGGTTGCGCCAACAGCGCGCGCGCCAAAGCATCGGCCTGTGTCGCCGGCACTGAAATCTCGAAACCGTCTTCACCGGTGTAGCCGCTGCGGGTAATGAAGAGGTCGCTCTCATTCCAGCTGAAGCTGGCGCCAGTCATGAACACCAGCTTGTCCACGCCATTGATCAGGCGGGCCAGGGCGGTGACCGCCTGCGGTCCTTGCAGGGCCAGCAAAGCACGTTCCGGCATGGGAATCACCTCGCAGCGTGTGCCGATCTTGGCCTGGATGTGCGCAATATCGCCGACCTTGCAGGCGCCATTGACGATCACAAAAATATCACCGCCGTTGGCATAGTCGCGGTTCACGAACATCAGGTCGTCGATGATGCCGCCCTCGTCATTGAGCAGCAGGCCGTAGCGCTGCTTGCCCACCGCCAGGTCGATCACGTCCACCGGCATCAGGCTCTCAAAAGCGGCCGCTGCGTCCGGCCCCACCAGGCGCAACTGGCCCATGTGCGAGACGTCAAACAGGCCGGCAGCGCTGCGGGTGTGGTGGTGCTCGGCCATCAGGCCGGCGGGGTACTGCACCGGCATGGCGTAGCCGGCAAACGGCACCATGCGGGCGCCCAGCGACACATGCAGGTCGTTGAGCGGTGTTTGTAGAAGGTGGTCGGGCGTGGTGGTCATCAGCGAATTCCAGGAGGGGCAAGTCAAATTCCATGACCGAAGCCATGGGCTGCCCCCGCTGTCCGCTTTACCTGAGAGATTCACCGGGTCTGCGCGAGCCTTGGGTGGCGGGCAGACTGCGGTTTGCTCCTTCGGTGGGTCAAAGCCGGCTTGAATGCCGGTTTGACCTCTCTCCAGTGGGGAAACGGCTGCGGGTTGTGCGACCCGCAGACGCCTGTCAGTCCTTTTGCCTGAGCGTTCAAACCGCTGCAATCAGCGGTCCTGCGCCTTCGGCGGCCTCCTCACGGGGCGGCTCTCTCCTGAACGTGAGGATTCTACTATTGCGCGCCTACATGCCCGCGTAATTGGGTCCGCCGCCGCCCTCCGGTGTCACCCAGACGATGTTCTGGGTCGGGTCCTTGATGTCGCAGGTCTTGCAGTGCACGCAGTTCTGGGCGTTGATCTGCAGGCGGTCGCTGTTGTCTGCGTTCTTGACGAATTCATACACCCCGGCCGGGCAATAGCGTGCCTCCGGACCGGCAAACTTTGCCAGGTTGATGGCGACGGGAACGGCGGCGTTTTTCAGCGTCAGATGCGCGGGCTGCTGTTCTTCGTGGTTGGTGTTGCTGATGAACACGCTGCTCAAGCGGTCAAACGTGAGCTTGCCGTCCGGCTTCGGATAGACGATGGGCTGGCAGTCGGCGGCGGGCAAAAGGCAGGCATGATCCGGCTTGTCCCGATGCAAGGTCCAGGGAATGTTGCCTTTCAGGACATACTGCTCAATGCCGTTCATCAGGGTGCCGACCGTCAGGCCCTTCTTGAACCAGGCCTTGAAGTTGCGCGATTTATTCAGCTCGGTGTAGAGCCAGCTTTTCTCGAAGGCTTCCGGATAGGCACTCAGCTCGTCATGTTGACGCCCGCCGGTGACGGCGTCATAGGCGGCCTCGGCCGCCAGCATGCCGGTCTTGATGGCCGCGTGGCTGCCCTTGATGCGGCTCACGTTCAGATAACCGGCCTCGCAGCCCACCAGCGCACCACCGGGGAACACGGTCTTGGGCAGCGATAGCAGGCCACCGGCGGTGATGGCGCGGGCGCCGTAGGCCAGGCGTTTGGCGGGCTTGAGGCCCTGCTCCTGGCCTTCCAGGTAATAACGGATGTTGGGATGGGTTTTCCAGCGCTGGAACTCTTCAAACGGGCTCAGGTACGGGTTGGCGTAGTCCAGCCCGGTGATGAAGCCCAAGGCAACCTTGTTGTCTTCCGCGTGGTACAGAAACGCGCCGCCATAGGTGCTGCTGTCCATCGGCCAGCCGGCCGTGTGCAGGACAAAACCGGGCTGATGGCGAGCCGGGTCAATCTCCCACAACTCCTTGATACCGAGACCATAGGTTTGCGGGTCCCGGCCGTCGTCCAGTTTGTATTTGGCAATGAGCTGCTTGCCCAGATGACCGCGCGAACCCTCGGCAAAGATGGTGTATTTGGCCAGCAACTCCATGCCGATCTGGAAGTTCTCGCCCGGTACGCCGTCCTTGCCGACGCCCAGGTTGCCAGTGGCCACGCCCTTGACCGCACCGTCGTCGGTGTACAGCACTTCCGCGGCGGCGAAGCCGGGGAAAATCTCCACGCCCAGGTTTTCGGCCTGCTGCGCCATCCAGCGTGTCACGGCGCCCAGGCTGACGATGTAATTGCCGTGGTTCTGAAAGCATTCCGGCAGAAACATGTTGGGCGTGCGAAAGCCGGATTTTTCACCGAGAAACACCATGGCGTCGTCGGTCACGGGCTGGTTCAACGGTGCGCCCATGGCCTTCCAGTCCGGGAACAGTTCATTCATGGCGATGGGGTCCATGATGGCACCCGAGAGAATGTGGGCACCCGGCTCGGAGCCTTTTTCCAGCACCACCACCGAGATGTCCTTGCCTTTTTCCGCAGCCAGTTGCTTGAGCCGGATGGCTGTGGCCAGGCCGCCCGGGCCACCACCGACGACTACCACGTCGTATTCCATCGCTTCACGGGGGCCGAACTGGGCCAGTATTTCCTGGTTTGTCATGGTGTGTCTCGCTTGATAATCGGGTTGTGGCTGGTATTCAAACCATGACCAGGGGCTGTCGGTCGTGCGGCCGATTTTATTCGGTGAATCGGCACCAGCAGACGGCCGTTCTTCTTGTTTTTGGGAGACTCTCGAAATGGCTTACAGCATGGATCTTTCGGGCCGGGTGGCTTTTGTCACCGGCGCATCCAGTGGATTGGGGGCCCAGTTTGCCAGAACCCTGGCAAACGCCGGTGCCGCCGTGGTGCTGGCGAGTCGCCGGGTGGACAGGCTCAAGGAGCTGCGCGCCCAGATTGAAGGCGAGGGCGGTGACGCGCATGTGATGGCGTTGGACGTGACCGACGTTGATTCCATTAAATCGGCGGTGGCGCATGCCGAAACCGAAGTCGGCCCGATCGATATTTTGATCAACAACGCGGGCGTCAGCACCACGCAGCGCATCCAGGATGTGTCGGAAGACGATTTTGATTTCATGTTCAGCACCAACGTCCGCGGCGCCTTCTTTGTGGCGCAGGAGGTTGGCAAACGCATGCTGGCACGGGCCATCGGCGCGGCACCCGGCATTTACACCGGTGGGCGCATCGTCAACATTGCATCCATGGCGGGCTTGCGCGCGCTGCCGCAAATCGGGGTCTATGGCATGAGCAAAGCGGCGGTGGTGCAGATGACCAAGGCCATGGCGCTGGAGTGGGGCAAGTTTGGCATCAACGTCAACGCCATCTGCCCGGGCTATATCGACACCGAAATCAACCGCCGCCACTGGCAGACCGAGCAGGGGCAAAAGCTGGTGCAGATGCTGCCCCGCAAACGGGTCGGGCAGGCCAAAGATCTGGATGCCTTGCTGGTGATGCTGTGCGCCAACGAGAGTCACTTCATCAATGGCGCGGTCATCTCCGCTGACGACGGTTTTGGTGCCTGAGTCAAAAATTCCTCCTGACTCAAAACCCGTCGGTTTTGGGTATCCTTTTTTCCATCAAGGCGCATCGATGAAGATTGAAATTCCGGAGCAGAAAAAGCGCGTGTATGAAATGCGCATCCCCATTCGCTGGGGTGACATGGATGCCATGAACCACGTCAACAACACCACGTATTTCCGCTATCTGGAGACTTGCCGCATTGACTGGATGCATTCCATTGGTTGCCTGCCTGACCCGCACGGTGAGGGGCCGGTGATCGTCAACGCGTTTTGCAACTTCTATAAGCAGCTCGAATATCCGGGCGATGTGCTGGTGAAGATGTATGTGAGCGACCCAGGCCGCACCACCTTTGAGAGCTGGGGCACGATGGAACGGGCCGACCAGCCCGGCGTGATCTACGCGGCCGGTGGCGCCACCACCATCTGGGTTGATTTCCCGCAGCAGAAGGCCAAAACCCTGCCCGATTGGATGCGGGAGCTTGTTAGTTGATTTATTGGTTAAATCGGCCTCTAGCCCCCGTAGAATATGCGTGAGTAGCTACTATATAAAT
>DAITMI010000056.1:0-1220 GCA_036835225.1 Rhodoferax sp.
CAGCTGTACCTCGGTGCCAAATATGGTGGTTTTGACGACAGCGCGACCGGCAACACCGGCAACCCTTATGCAGGCGGTACCAACGTGCTGTGGCAAGGCACGGACGGCGAAGCCAAGAACTACTTTCTGGTCAGCGATGCCAAGAAATTCCTGGACTCCCTGGCCGAGGTATTCGCTCGCGTCGTGGAGGAAACCGGCAGTATTGCCGGCGGCGCCATTTCCACGCAGCGCCTGACTGTCGGTCAGGCAGCGGCCGTGTTTCAGGCCCGCTTCAACCCGGTGGCCAACTTCTGGAGCGGTCGTCTGCTCAAGTTTCCACTCTCGCTGGACACGGCGGGAACATCTCTGGTCATCGGCAGCACGCCCACCTGGGAAGCGGGCCAGGTGTTGACCAATGAAACCTTGATAGACCACGGTGCAGCCAGAAATATCGTCATTGGCGCACCGATTGGGCAGCAGGCCACCGTCTTGCCGACGCCCTTCAAATGGGCCGATCTGGCACAGGCACACAAAGACGCCCTGAACATCAGCCCCTACGCCAGCCCCCCTGTCGTTGACACGCTGGGCTCGGACCGGCTCGATTACCTGCGCGGCGACCGACGCAAGGAAATCAAACCCGCCACACCGCTGGGCCCATTCCGGCCGCGCGACATCGTCATAGGTGATATTGTCAACAGCGGCCTGGTGTACATGGGTACACCATCCGGTAGCATTACCGGCACCGACTACAACACCTTCTTCAATACCAACAAAAATCGCAAACCCGTTATTTTTGCCAATGCCAACGACGGCATGTTGCACGCCTTCTACGACAGCAACGGCCGGGAAACATTCGCCTATATCCCGGGCTTTGTCGCGGGCAAATTAAATCGGCTACCCGATCAGGACTACAGCCACACCAGTATCAACGATGCCACGCCAGCAGTCGCTGAGGCGTATGTGAGTAACCAGTGGCGCAGTGTTCTGGTTTCCGGCGTCGGTGCCGGGGGCCAGGGTATTTTTGCCCTGGATGTGACCAATCCAGAGACTTTCACCAAGGACAACGTACTTTGGGAGTTCACAGACCGTGATGCGCCTGCGATGGGCAATGTGATTGGCACGCCCCAGATCGTCAAGCTTCGCACCACCAACTATGGCGCGACCCCCGCCTACAAATGGTATGCGGTGGTCGCCAGTGGCGTCAACAACTACGCGGCCGATGGTTCTGCCTCTGCCACGGG
>DAITMI010000056.1:1320-18371 GCA_036835225.1 Rhodoferax sp.
AATGTCTGGAAGCTTGACTTCACGCTGCTGGGCACCGGCAGCTTGACTACCGATGCCGTCACCAACCTGACAAAATTCAACGCCAAGACCGCAACCAGCACTGCTTTTTTCATCGCCAAGGATAGCAACGGGGCACGGCAACCGATCACCGGGGAGCCCGTCGTCAGCAATGCTTTTTATGACAGTAAGCTGGTGTCCTTTGGCACCGGCAAGTACCTGGAAACGCCGGACACCACCGTGCCGATGACCGTAGGCGCCTCGTTCTATACGCTGCTGGACAACAGCACAGCGATTGCCGGACGCTCGGCATTACAGCTGGGCAGCGTGTCGAGCAGTGGCATTGTCACGGTTCCGGGTTTTGTCTATGGCACCTCCCCGTCGAAAATGGGTTGGTATGTCGATTTTGACAAGAGCATTGGCGAGCGCCAGATCAGCGATATCACCGCCGAGTTTGGCCAGCTGTTTTTTGGCTCACTGTTCCCCACACAAGGCTCATGCGGTGAGGGCGGGGGTCGGTTTTATGCAATGAACGCACTCACTGGCAACGGGAAATCAGAGTTATCGCAGGTTGGGATACTGGCCGCCCCGCTGGTGCTGGAGATCGGCAGCACGGCGCTCACCCACAGCGACACCAGCGGTCAACGAACGGCCACCCGGCGTGTTGCTATCATTACCCAGGGCTCCAAGGGTCTGAAGGTCGCCGCCACGGGCGGCGGTGGACTGACCTACAACGAGCAGGTAGGACGACTGAGCTGGCGGCAGATCAACAACTTCCGGGAAAATAAAAACAACTAACCGGCACGGAAAATCATGAACTCTTCCTACAAAAACAAACCGTCATTTGTTCCACGACACCGGCATTTGGGTTTTACGCTGATTGAGCTCATGATCACTGTCGCCATCATTGGAATATTGGCGTCGGTTGCTTACCCGGCCTACACCGATTCCGCGCGCAAAGGCAAGCGAGCGGAAGCGCGGGCCGCGCTCATCAACCTGTTGCAACAGCAGGAGCGTTACCTGACCCAAATGAACACCTATGAAACCTTTGCGGCAGGAACGCCAGGAACGCTGCCATTCAAGGCGTATTCATCTTCGAATGGCACTTCGGCCCAGAGCAGTCATTTGCTCGGCGCCCGATTGTGTCAAGCGGTCGGGACGGTCACGCCTACCCAGCGTGATTGCATCGAAGTGTTTGCCGTGCCTCAGGCCACGGTTTTTTCCGACCCGCAAGTGACTTCGATGGCGATCGACACCCAGGGCAGAAGAACCTGCACCGGCACCCAAACTGACCGTTGCTGGAAGTAGAGGTACAGCCATGCTGCATCAAATCCGAACGAAGCAAGGTCTGAGAGCCAGCCGTTCCTGCCGTCAGCTCGGCTTTACCTTGATTGAGTTGTTGGTCACGATTGCCATTGCGACCCTTCTGATGCTGGTCGCCGTCCCCAATTTTGTAGCATTCCAGCGCAATGCACAGTTATCAGATGCCGTCAGCAATTTCATTTCTGCGGCCAACACAGCCAGATCAAATGCCATGAAGCTGGGCCTTAACACTTACCTTGTGCCCAACAACACGGGAACGGGCTGGCGATCAGGCTGGATGGTTTATGCCGACGCCAACTGGAATCAGGCCTATGACGCAGGCACTGATGAAGTGGTACTGCGCCGTGAAGCATTGAGTGCCGACATCGCCCTCAATGTTCCCACCGGTAGCAGTCTGGCAGATGGCTACCTGCTCTTTAACGGCAGTGGCTACCCGCGATTAAAAACGGGTGGCTTTGGCGGTGCAACGATCGAGATGAGCAATGCATCGCCGCGTTCAAGTTCGATCATCATTGACCCGGCTGGCCGCGTGCGGTCCTGCAAGACAGGATCAACCGGTTGCTAACGCCATCTTTCTTTTCACCGGCCCCCTTACTGACGTGACAACAACCCTGCCGGAGCCTATGCGAGGCGCGCTCGCCATAGCCTACGCGGCATTACTCATGGCCCCACCCAATCCGAGAGTGGGCTGCGTCATTACCGACGTCAGCGGCAAAACTCTTGGGCAAGGCCACACCCAGCGCACCGGTGGTCCGCACGCTGAAATCATGGCGCTGCGCGACGCCGTTGCCCACGGGCATTCGGTGCTCGGTGCCACCGCCTACGTCACGCTGGAGCCCTGCTCGCACCACGGCCGCACTGGCCCGTGCTGCGACGCGCTGATTGCCGCCGGCATCAAAAAAGTCGTGGCATCGATTGCTGACCCGAACCCGCTGGTATCCGGCCAGGGCTTCGAGCGCCTGCGCGCCGCAGGCATTGAAGTCGTGGTTGGTCCGGGTGCCGAAGAATCCCGCGAACTCAACATCGGCTTTTTCAGCCGCATGATCCGCCAGACCCCGTGGGTGCGCATGAAGATGGCGGCCTCATTGGATGGCAAAACGGCTTTGGAAAATGGCGTGAGCCAATGGATCACATCGGAGGCTGCGCGTGCGGATGGCCACGCTTGGCGCGCCCGCGCCTGCGCTGTACTTACCGGCATTGGCACAGTGCTGGCGGACAATCCGCGGCTTGATGTTCGGTTGGTGACCACGCCGCGCCAGCCCCACCTGGTGCTGGTGGACAGTCGCCTGGAAACGCCACTCGATGCTCAGCTTTTCATAGCAGGTCGCACCCTCTACATCTACGCTGCCGTGCCAGATGACGCCAAAAAAGCGGCGCTGGAAGCGCGCGGCGCCACCGTCATCTACCTGCCGGGCCAGCGGGCCGGCACACAAGGCAAGGTCGATCTGGCCGCCATGCTGCGCGATCTGGCGCAGCGCGAAATCAACGAACTGCACGTCGAAGCCGGCCACAAACTCAACGGCTCGCTGCTGCGGGAAGGGTTGGTGGATGAATTTGTCGTTTACCTGGCCCCAAAACTGATCGGCGAGGGCTGTGACATGGCCAGTTTTGGGCCTTTAACTGAATTGTCAAAGGCGATTCCGCTGACGTTCACATCCACTGACATGCTGGGGCCGGATCTGCGCATCGTGGCCCGCATTCCGGGGCGTGACCAGTTCTAACCGACAAGTTTTAGGGTCCGGCCGGCCAGAGGGCACAATCCCTGCGAAAATACCCGGATGTTTACCGGAATCATCACCGGCGTGGGGCGCATCGTCGCCGTTCACGCCTTAGGCAGCTCTTCAACCCACGGCAAGCGCCTCACCATTGAGTGCCCGCCCGCTTACCTTGACGACGTGGGGCTGGGCGACAGCATTGCGCTGAATGGCGCCTGCATGACGGTGACCACGCTGGACGCCGCGCAACGCCAGTTCACGGTGGATATCTCGGCCGAATCGCTGGACAAGACTGCCGGACTGGCGCAGACCGGTTCAATTAACCTTGAAAAAGCCTTGCGTGCGCACGATCGCCTGGGCGGCCACATTGTGTCGGGCCATGTCGATGGCATCGGCACCGTGACCCATTTTGCGCAGGTTGGCGAAAGCTGGGAATTGCGCGTGCTGGCGCCCCAAGCGCTGGCCAAGTACCTGGCCTACAAGGGGTCGATCACGCTCAACGGCGCCAGTCTGACCGTGAACCGCATTGAGGATGTTGCGGCAGGTTGTGAGATGAGCATCAACCTGATCCCGCACACGGTTCAAAATACCGCGCTGGCAACGCTGAAGACGGGCTCGTTCGTCAATTTGGAGATTGACTTGATCGCGCGCTATGTGGAGCGCATGCTCAAGCTCGACCCGCAGCAGACTGCCCAAGTTGCGCCTTAACGCGTCAACGGCCTCTCCACTGATATTCAACACTTCCTGAAAGACATTCGCATGACTACTCTCTCCCCCGTGCCAATTTCTCCGGTTGAAGACATCGTGGCCGACATGCGTGCCGGGCGCATGGTGATTCTGGTTGACGAAGAAGACCGCGAGAACGAAGGTGACCTGGTGCTGGCGGCTGACCACGTCACCGCTGAGGCTGTGAATTTCATGGCCCGTTTTGGCCGCGGCCTGATTTGCCTGACCCTCACCCGCGAGCGATGTGAACGTCTGCAATTGCCGCCCATGGCCGTGCGCAATGGCGACAAAAAAGGCACCGCCTTCACGGTATCGATCGAAGCCGCTGAAGGTGTGACCACCGGTATCTCGGCGGCAGACCGGGCCCGCACCGTACAGGCCGCCGTCGCCAAAAACGCCAAGGCTGACGACCTGGTGCAACCCGGTCATATCTTTCCCTTGCAAGCGGTTGAAGGCGGCGTGCTGATGCGCGCCGGACACACCGAAGCCGGTTGCGACCTGGCCGCCATGGCCGGCTGCACTCCCGCTGCCGTCATCTGCGAGATCATGAACGACGACGGCACCATGGCGCGCCTGCCCGACCTGCAATTGTTTGCAGCCGAGCATGGCCTCAAGATTGGCACGATTGTCGATCTGATCGAACACCGCAGCCGGGTCGAGTCGCTGGTTGAAAAACTGGGCACCCGCACCCTCAACACGGCCTTTGGTGAGTTCACGGTTCACGCCTTCAAAGACAAGCCGGGCCAGGGCGTGCATCTGGCCCTGGTGAAAGGCCAGTGGGAGCCCGGCGACACGGTTGCGGCCCGCGTACATGAGCCGCTGTCGGTGCTGGACGCACTGGAAGTGGGCCGCGCCATGCACTCCTGGAGTCTGGATGCCAGCCTGGCGCGCGTGGCCTCGGAAGGCAAAGGGGTGGTTGTGCTGCTCAACTGCGGCGAAAGTGCCGAGCAATTACTGGCGCAGTTTGACGGCACCGCTCGCGCCAGCCATGGCCCCGAGCGGGGTCGCATGGACCTGCGCACCTATGGCATTGGTGCGCAGATCCTGCGCGAATGCGGCGTGCATAAAATGAATCTCATGGGCAACCCGCGGCGCATGCCCAGCATGGCCGGCTACGGGCTGGAGATTGCCGGCTACATCACAAAATAAATACCTGGCGGGACAGACCGCAGCGGCAAAGCCGCAGGCTCTATCCTCAACCAATAATGAAACCTCGTGGGACAAGCCGCCGCTACTGAAAAGAGCAAGCTCTGTCCCCCACTATTTAGGAAAAACCCATGTTTGGCGCAGACAAAGGAACGCTGGATTCCAGCGACAGCCGTTTGAACGGCAAAAAATTGACCATTGGCATCGTGCAGGCCCGTTTTAACGAGCCCATTACCAACGCCCTGGCCGAGGCCTGCAAGGCCGAGTTGATTGTCTTGGGCGTGGCGGAAAAGAACATTGACCTGGTGCTGGTGCCTGGCGCGCTGGAAGTGCCCGTGGCCTTGATGGCGATGGCTGAAAAATTGAAATACGATGCACTGGTCGCGTTAGGCTGCATCATTCGTGGCGAAACCTACCACTTCGAGCTGGTCGCCAATGAATCTGGCGCTGGCGTGAGCCGGGTTGCGCTTGACTACCAATTGCCCATCGCCAACGCGATTCTCACCACCGAGAATCTGGCGCAGGCGATTGCCAGACAAACCGAAAAAGGGCGCGATGCTGCCCGCGTCGCCGTGGAAATGGCCAACCTGCTGGAAACAATTTAATGAGTGATCTGAATCCCAAACCGATGGGCAGCCGCCCGCCCCGCCAGTCCCGTACCGGGCTGACCAGCACCGGCGCGCGCAAGGCCGGCAGCAAGTCGGAGCGTTCACGCGCCCGCGAGTTTGCCCTGCAGGCGCTGTACCAAACCCTGGTGGGCAAGAACGCGGTATCCGACATTGATGCCTTCACCCGGGATCTGGCCGGGTTTTCAAAATCCGACTCGGTGCACTTCGATGCCTTGCTGCAGGGTTGCACCGACGAGGCGGCCGAACTGGATGCCCTGATCGTGCCCCTGCTGGACCGCAAGCTCGCAGAAATTTCACCGATTGAGCACGGCATCATGTGGATTGGCGCGTACGAATTCAAGCACTGCCTGGATGTGCCATGGCGGGTGGTGATCAATGAATGCGTGGAGCTGGCCAAAGAGTTTGGCGGCACCGACGGCCACAAATACGTCAATGCCGTCCTCAACGGGCTGGCACCCAGCCTGCGTGAGGCCGAAATGGCAGCAGACCGGGGCAAATCCCGCGCATGAAAATCTCCAGCCGTGCGCAGCGCATTGAGCCCTTCTATGTGATGGAGGTGGCCAAGGCGGCGTCTGCACTGGCGGGCAAGGTCGCGCAGACCGAGTCGCCGATGATTTTCCTGAACATTGGCGAGCCTGACTTCACCGCCCCGCCGCTGGTGCAGGAAGCTGCCGTGAAGGCCGTGCGCGATGGTTTGACGCACTACACCCAGGCGACCGGCATGCTGGCGTTGCGCGAGCGCATCAGCGACTGGTATTTGCAGCGCTTTAACGTCACCGTTCCGGCCAGCCGCATCGTCGTCACGGCCGGGGCCTCGGCCGCTTTGCAACTGGCCTGTCTGGCACTGATCGAGTCGGGTGACGAGATTCTCATGCCCGACCCCAGCTACCCGTGTAACCGGCATTTTGTCAGTGCCGCCGACGGCACCGCCGTGCTGCTTGCGACCACGGCGGCCGAGCGCTTTCAGCTCAGCGCGGACAAGGTGCAGGCGGCCTGGGGCGAGAAAACCCGCGGTGTGTTACTGGCCTCCCCCTCCAACCCCACCGGCACCTCCATTCACCCGGAGGAACTGCGCCGCATTCACAACGTGGTCAGCCACCAGGGCGGCATTACGCTGGTGGATGAAATCTACCTCGGGCTGAGCTACGACGCCCAATACGGTCAGACCGCGCTGGCACTGAGTGATGACATCATCAGCATCAACAGTTTCAGCAAATACTTCAACATGACCGGCTGGCGGCTAGGCTGGCTGGTGGTGCCGGAACGCATCGTGCCGGTCATCGAGCGCCTGGCGCAAAACCTGTTTATTTGCCCCAGCACGGTGTCACAATACGCCGCTCTGGCCTGTTTTGAGACTGCGAGCCTTGCCGAGTATGAGCGCCGGCGTGCCGAGTTCAAGGCCCGGCGTGACTACTTTATCCCCGCACTCGATGCCCTGGGCCTGCGCGTGCCGGTGATGCCTGATGGCGCCTTTTACGCTTGGGCCGACTGCTCGGCCACCTGCCAAACATTAGGCGTCAAGGACAGCTGGGATCTGGCGTTTGAGATCATGAAACAAGCCCATGTGGCCGTCACCCCAGGACGCGACTTTGGCGTGACCGACACGCACAACTTCATCCGTTTTTCCACCGCCAGTTCGATGCCGCAGTTGCAACTGGCAGTTGAACGATTGAAAGTACTTTTGGAAACCTCGAAATGAATCAAGACCTGTCGATTCTTCACCTGGTGCTGAACGCCAGTGTGGTTGTGCAATTGGTGATGTTGCTGCTGGTGGTCATCTCCGTGTCCAGCTGGGCCGCCATTTTTCGCAAGTTGATTGCGCTGAACCGGGTGAAATCACTCAACGACGACTTCGAGCGTGAGTTCTGGTCCGGTACCAGCCTGAATGAGCTGTTCGCGGCCGCCACCAAAAACGCCCGCGACGCCGGGCCGATGGAACGCATCTTTGCCAGCGGCATGCGCGAATACCAGAAACTGCGCGAGAAACACATCACCGATGCCGGCACCTTGATGGACGGCGCCCGCCGGGCCATGCGCGCCAGCTTTCAGCGTGAGATGGATGTGGTGGAAACCAACCTGTCCTTCCTCGCCTCGGTCGGTTCGGTCTCGCCCTATGTGGGTTTGTTTGGTACCGTCTGGGGCATCATGCATGCCTTCACCGGGCTGGCTGCGCTGCAGACGGTCACGCTGTCCACGGTAGCGCCGGGCATTGCCGAGGCACTGGTGGCCACTGCCATTGGCCTGTTTGCCGCCATTCCGGCGGTGGTGGCCTACAACCGCTTTGCCCGGGACATTGACCGTATTGCGATCCGGCTGGAGACCTTCATTGAAGAATTCTCCAACATCCTGCAGCGCAATGTCGGCGCGCAGTCGGCCTCTGGCCATTAGACAAGGAGTTTGACCATGCCCTCCCTGGTCAGCCGCGGCCGCGGCCGCCGCACCATCAACGAGATCAACATGGTGCCTTTCATCGACGTGATGCTGGTGCTGCTGATCATCTTCATGGTGACGGCCCCGCTCATCACCCCCAGCGTGATCGACTTGCCCAGTGTCGGCAAGGCGGCCAAGCAGCCGGATCAGGTGATTCAAATCGTCATCGACAAAGACGAATCGATCGTGATGAAAGTGCAGGAAAAATCCACCTCGACCGGACTTAAAGACATCGCCAGCGCCGTCAAACAGGCCCAAAGCGGTGTACCCAATTCCGCCGTGGTCATCAGCGCCGACAAAAACATCAAGTACGAGACCGTCGTCAAGGTCATGGACACGCTGCAGCGCGCCGGCGTACAGCGCGTCGGCTTGTCGGTCCAGCTGAGCAACTAAGGCGCGGGCATGCACGCTGCGACCGATCGCCTTGAATTCGCCCCACCGCCGACACCGGGCCGGGTGCGGGCACTCGGCTTGGCCGTGCTGGCCCACGCTTTTTTGCTGGCAGCGCTGACCTGGGGGGTGCACTGGAAGCGGGAGGCGGTGACCGTCACCGCCGAGGCCGAGTTGTGGTCTGCCGTGCCAGAACAGGCCGCGCCCAAGCTGGTCGAGGTGCCGCCTGAGCCACCTGAGCCAATTGCACCACCTGAAACACGCCCCCTCCCTGTACCGCCTGCCCTCCCGCGCCCGCCGCCGCCGCAAGCCCAGCCCCCGCAGCCCGACGCCGACATTGCCCTGGCGCGTGAGCAGCTGCGCCTCAAAAAAGAAAAGCAGCAAGAGCTGGAGCACCAGCGCCAGGAAAAGTTGAAACTGGAAAAAGTTGAAAAACTGAAGCAGGAGAAGCTTGAAAAACTGAAACAAGAAAAACTGCTGCTGGATAAAAAGCAGCTGCAGGCAAAACACGAGCAAGAAAAGCGCGAGCAAGACAAAAAGGTGGCGGAAGGCAAGAAGAAGTCTGAGCAAGAGAGCAAGCGCAAGGAGGCCCTCCAAGCCCAGCAAGAGGCTAAAAATGTCGAAGCCCAGCGTAATGCCAATCTCAAGCGCATGGCCGGGCTGGCCGGTGCCACAGGCTCTTCCAGCGCCACCGGCAGCGCCCGACAATCGTCCGGTCCGTCAGCCAGCTACGCCGGCCACATTCGCGCCAGCATCAAGCCCAACATCGTGTTCGTGGACGACATCACCGGCAACCCGATGGCGGAAGTGGAAGTACGAACGGCACCGGATGGCACCATCATCAGCCGCAAGCTGCTCAAGTCCAGCGGCGAAAAATCCTGGGACGATGCGGTTCTGAGAGCCATCGAGAAAACCGGGAAACTCCCGCGTGATGTGGATGGCCGGGTGCCGAGCTCTTTGATCATCAGCTTCACGCCACGCGACTAGGCCATCGGCGCAGTTGCGGCCTGGGCATCCCGGACTTGCGCCGGGGCCGCCATGCCCGTCTTTGACGGGGCAGCGAAGTGCTATGTATTTAATAGCTACTAACGCATATCCTACGCGGGCTAGAGCCTAATTTCACTCATAAACGATGACCGCCCGCCCCTGATCGGCCTGCACCCGCCAGCCGGCCAGGGCGGCATTGCTGGGGAAAAATCTGGCACTTTCACCTAGTTGCAGTTCTGCCGTCGCGGCACCCGCCTCGCCCTGACACGACACCGCCAGGCGCACGTTTAAGCCCCGCACCAGTTCCCCCTGCTCCGTCAGCTCACGCTGGGCCGGATACTCCTTGAGCATGCGAGCCACGTCCGGCGCTTTGCCATTCACCGCCACGCGCAGGAACTTGCCGAAACGGCAGCGCGCCTGGTCCAGATCCCAAATTTGCGTCACCGTCAACTGCATACCACCCGAGAAACGGTCCGGCTGCTGCTTGCCCATGACGATCACCAGTTCGTCGTCTTTCAACAGGTTGCGGTGCGCGTTGATCAGGGCCTCATCGGCACGGGCGTCGATCATGCCGGATTTATCGTCCAGCTTAAACAGGGCCAGCTTGCCGCGCTGGCCATTGATGACGCGGAAATCGGTGATGATGCCGGCCAGCAGTTGCGGCTCGCGCGTGTCAAGCAGGTCTTCGATCTGGCGCTTGGCGAAGCGGCGCACTTCCAGCGCCACCTCGTCAAACAGATGACCGGACAGATAGAAGCCCAAAGCGGTTTTTTCAAAGGTGAGGCGCTCCTTCACGCCCCACGGCAGGGCCTCCACCAGATCGGGCTCCTGCGTGCTGGAGCCGTGATCGTCGCCGCCGCCCATGTCAAACAGGCCACCCTGGTTGGCGTTGGCCACGGCCGCCGCGCCAAACTCAAAGGCCCGGTCCACCGAGGCCAGCAGGCTGGCGCGGTTGAGTTGAATCGAATCAAAGGCGCCGGCTTTGATCAGGGCCTCGACCGTGCGTTTGTTGATGCGGCTGCGGTCCACCCGCACACAAAAATCAAACAGGCTCTTGAACGGCCCGACGACATCCCCCGACGGCCCCGCACCTCGGCCCTCGCGCGCCGCCACAATCGCCTCAATGGCTTGCTGGCCCGAGCCCTTAATGGCGCTCAGGCCATAGCGAATCATCTTGTCCGAAATCGGCTCAAAACGCGGCACGCCCCGGTTTACATCCGGCGGCTCGAAACTCAGGCCCATTTTCAGCGCGTCTTCAAACAAGACTTTCAGCTTGTCGGTGTCATCCATCTCCACCGTCATGTTGGCGCAGAAAAACTCGGCCGTGTAATGCACCTTGAGCCAGGCGGTGTGGTAGGCCAGCAGCGAGTAGGCCGCAGCGTGCGACTTGTTGAAACCGTAGCCGGCAAATTTCTCCATCAAGTCGAATATCTCGTCGGCCTTGGCCTCGTTGATGTTGTTCTTGGCGGCGCCGTCGCGGAAGATCTGGCGATGCTGGGCCATCTCATCGGCGTCTTTTTTACCCATGGCACGGCGCAGCATGTCGGCGCCGCCGAGCGAGTAGCCGCCCAGAATCTGCGCGGTCTGCATCACCTGCTCCTGGTACACCATGATGCCGTAGGTCTCGGAGAGCATCTCAGCCACCAGCGGGTGCGGGTAAATCACTTCTTCGCGGCCATGCTTGCGCGCCACAAAGCTCGGGATCAGGTCCATCGGGCCGGGCCGGTACAGGGCATTCAGCGCAATCAGGTCTTCCAGCCGGGTCGGCTTGGCGTCTTTCAGCATGCCCTGCATGCCGCGACTTTCAAACTGGAACACCGCCTCGGTCTTGCCGTCGGAGAACAACTTGTAAACCAGGGCATCGTCCAGTGGCAGGTTCTCGAAGGCAAAATGCTCCTGCCCCTTGTGGCGCTTGATGATGAATTCGCGCGCGATTTCCAGAATGGTGAGTGTGGCCAGTCCCAAAAAGTCGAACTTCACCAAGCCAATGGCTTCCACATCATTTTTGTCGTACTGGCTCACCGCCGAGTCGCTGCCCGGCTGCTGATAGAGCGGACAGAAGTCGGTCAATTTGCCCGGCGCAATCAGCACGCCACCGGCGTGCATGCCGACGTTGCGCGTCATGCCCTCCAGCTTGCGCGCCAGCTCCAGCAGGGTCCGGACGTCTTCTTCTTTGGCCTCGCGCTCGGCCAGAATCGGCTCCGCCTCGGTCGCATAAACCGTCTTGTCGTCTTTCTTGCGGTCCGGCGGCGGCAACTGCAGGCTGACGCTGACGCCCGGTTTGTTGGGGATGAGCTTGCTGATGCCATCGCAAAAGGTGTAGCTCATATCGAGCACGCGGCCCACATCGCGCACGGCGGCGCGGGCCGCCATGGTGCCGAAGGTGACGATCTGGCTGACGGCGTCCTTGCCGTATTTATCCTTGACATAATCGATCACAAGGTTGCGGTTGCTCTGGCAAAAGTCAATGTCGAAGTCGGGCATGGAGACCCGCTCGGGGTTCAAAAACCGCTCGAACAGCAGGTTGTACTGCAGCGGGTCCAGGTCGGTAATCTTCAGTGAATACGCCACCAGCGAGCCGGCACCGGAGCCGCGCCCAGGACCGACCGGGCAGCCATTGTTCTTGGCCCAGTTGATGAAGTCGCCCACGATCAGAAAGTAACCCGGAAAGCCCATTTTCACAATCGTGGCGATCTCAAACTCCAGCCGCTCGACGTAGCGGGGCCGCTCCAGTTCGCGTTTGGCCTCATCCGGGTACAGGTGCAGCAGCCGTTCCTTGAGCCCCTCATGCGAGGCGTAGCGAAAGTAGTCTTCCGGCGACATGCGCTGGCCATTGACTTCCGGCGTCGGAAAGTCCGGTAACTGGGGCTTGCCCAGTACCAGCGTCAGGTTGCAGCGCTTGGCGATTTCCAGCGTGTTGGCCAAGGCCGAGGGCACATCGGCAAACAGCGCCTGCATCTGCGCGCTCGACTTGAAATACTGCTCGCGCGTGAATTTGCGCACCCGGCGCTGGTTGCCGAGAATTTCGCCCTCGGCGATGCACACACGGGCCTCATGCGCCTCGTAGTCATCCGGACCGGTGAACTGCACCGGGTGCGTGGCCACCACCGGCAACCTCATGCGCGCGGCCAGCTGCACCGCCGCAATGACATGGGCTTCATCGTCAGCGCGGCCGGCGCGCTGCAGTTCCAGGTAAAAACGATGCGGAAACAGGCTGCCCAACTGCAGCGCGGCCTCAAAGGCACGGGCCTCGTCGCCCTGCACCAGGGCCTGTCCGACCGGCCCGGCCTGCGCGCCCGACAAGGCGATCAAACCCTCGTTCAGTTCCGCAAGCCAGGCCAGCTTGACCGAGGCCTGCGCCTTGCCCGCATTCTGCGTCCAGGCGCGCGCCAGCATTTCCGACAGATTCAGGTAACCCTGCTTGTTTTGCACCAGCAACACCAGGCGCGACAGCGTGCCATCGTCTTTGCCCAGGCCTTCCAGCCAGATCTCCGTGCCAATCAGGGGTTTGACGCCCCGCTTGCGGGCCTCTTTGTAAAACTTGATCGCGCCAAACAGATTGCTCAAGTCGGTAATCGCCAGCGCGGGCTGCCGGTCGGCTGCCGCGGACTTGACGATATCATCGATGCGATTGGTGCCGTCAACGACGGAGAATTCGGTGTGGAGACGCAGGTGAACAAACATAGCAAACATTGTAATTTGCGAGACAGACCGAAGCGAAGCGAAGCTCTGTCCCCCACTGACTGCAAAAAAACCGCAGAGTAAAGATTTTGAAAATTCTTGTTGTCGATGATCACGCGCTGGTGCGGGAAGGCTTGCGCCAGGTTCTCAAAGGGCTGGACGCGCAGGTCGAGGTGCTGGAAGCGCCGCACTGTGCCCGTGCTTTTGAACTTGCCGCGCTGCACGCCGATCTCGATCTGGTGCTGCTGGACTACCACCTGCCTGACATGAACGGGCTGGAAGCGCTCGATGTATTCGGGAAAAAGCATCCCGAACTGCCGATCATCATGCTGTCCGGATCGGTCAACCCGCAGATCATGCGACAGGTGCTGGCCAGGGGTGCCGCCGGCTTTCTCACCAAAGCCGGCCTGAGCACCGACTTGCTGGCAGTGCTGCGTCTGGTGCTGGCCGGTGAGGTGTATGTGCCACCCGATCTGCGCCTGACGCTCGGCAATGCTCTCCTGGACGAGTCAGATCCGGGCTTTGTGCCGCCCCAACTGACGCCGCGCCAGGAAGAGGTCTTGTATCTGCTGCTGGCGGGCCATTCGAACAAGGACATCAGTCGAACCCTGGCGCTCTCGGAGGAAACCACCAAAAATCATGTGAGCGCGATTCTGCGCGGCTTTGGCGTGCAGACCCGTGTCCAGGCCGTGCTGGCGGCCGGTCGTCACGGCTACACCAAATCAGCGCCGGCAGTCTGACCATCCATGGTCAGCCGACGCATCAGGCTGCGCAATTTGGCGGGACGCACGGGCTTGTGCAGCAAGGTCAAACCGGCATCTCGGGCCGCTTGCATCAGGTCCGGGTCCGTATCGCCACTCATCAGGCAGGCGGGAATCGACTGGCCGGCAGCGGCGCGCAGTTGGCGAATCGTGTCAATGCCATTCTCCCCGTCACGCAAACGATAATCGCTGACGATCAGGTCAGGCACAACCGTCTGTTTCAAGTACCACAGCGCGCTTGACAGACCTTCGGCCACACGCACATCCCCGCCCCAGGATTCGAGCAAACTCACCAGACCCGCACGCGCCAGCGCATCGTCCTCAATCACCAGCACGACCAGCCCGGCAAGGTCATCCATCGTCCTGACCTCCAGTGGGCTCGGCAGGTCCATGGCAGCGCCGGGCGGCGCCAGTGGCACGTCAACGCTGAAGCGGGTGCCCCGCCCCAGGCTGGAGCGAAACTGCACACGGTGACCCAGCAGATGTGCGGTGCGCTCGACAATGTTGAGCCCCAGCCCCAGACCCTTGCTGCGGTCCCGCTCCGAGTTAGCAACCTGATAAAACTCCTTGAAGATCGCCTGGTGATGCTCTGGTGCAATGCCAATGCCGCTATCCCACACCTCGATGCGGGCCTGCGTGCCGTCAGCTGCCAGCCGACAAGCCAGCAGAACGCTGCCTTCTCGGGTGTAACGCAAGGCATTGACCAGCAGATTCAGCACAATGCGATAAAGCAGCGCGGGATCGCTCATCAACCAGATCTCGGTGGGTCGAACACGCAGGCGCAGGCCTTTTTCTTCGGCCGTCAATAACAAGCCGCCTTGCAACTGCGCAAAAATATCGGCGAGCGCGAAGGGGCGCCGCTGCACCTGCACCGCCTGTGCATCCAGCTTGGAAATATCGAGCAAGGCATCCAGCAAATCCTGCATGGCGCGCACCGACGCCTCCAGGTTGCCAATCAAATGTCCGGTCTCCGTGTCGTGCGGCAATTGCGCCAGCCGTGCCACGAACATGCCCAGCGCATGGGTCGGCTGCCGCAAATCATGGCTGGCCGCTGCCAGAAAACGTGACTTGGCCAGCGTCGCCGTCTCGGCCTCTTCCTTTTTCTCCCGCAACTCCAGCGTCGCCAGGGCAATCCGCTGCTCCAGTTCGTCACGACCGGATTCAAGCGTTTCGGCCATCTGGTTGAGGCCCAGCTGCAAGTCGTGCAGCGGGTCATCCGGCAACACCGTTGCGCGCGCCGACAATTCGCCGCGGCCGATGCGCTCAATCACATGGGACACACGCAATATCGGGCGAATGAGACCCCGGCCAAGGTACACCGCCAGGAAACCGCCAAACAGCAATCCGCCGAAGGTAATCGCCAGGCCCGCCAACAGCATGTCACGCTCGCGCTGAAGCAGCGTCTCCCGGGAAAACTCGATCAGCACATGCCCCAGCAGTTGCGGCGCAGTACGCGCGTTAGCGGCCCCGCCTTCAAACAGATCATCCAGCTTGACCTGACTTGCAGTAATGGGTTGCGTCAATAAATCCATGCGCGTCGCCGGATCAAGCTTCTCGCTTTCCGCCCCGCCCAAAATCGGGGGCGTCGTGTAAACCGGATTGCCGGCCCTGGCGAGAATTTGGCCGGAGGCATCCAGGATGGCGACTGAACGCACCTCTGACTCACGTAACGCGCCACTGGCAATGGTTTGCAAATGGTTGGTATTGGCCGAGAACAGGCCATATTCGCTGGCCAACGCCAGTTGCCGGGCCAGGGACCTGGCACGCTGGCTGTGCGCCGCGTCAATGTCATCGACCCGGGCGACCAGAAACACCCCAGCCAGCAACATGGCAAGCAGGGTCACTGGCAGCAGGGTCGCCAACAACATCCGGCTGCGAATATCGACAATTTTCATGGCGTACCTTCCAGGCGTCGCAAGCGGGTGCGCAAGGCATCAGGCTGCAGCGTCAAACCAAGTGAGTGGGCGACGTGCTGATTCACGGCAACGTGGAAATCCTGCGAATAAAGTGGCGTGGCCGACAAGGCCTTGCCCTGCAGTACGCCACGGGTGATGGCTGCGGCTTGCAGGCCAATTTGCGTCGGCGTCACATGCAAAGCCAGCACGGCACCCGCCCGCACATAGGCAGGTGAAAAGGCCACCAGCGGCACCCTCGCCCGAAAGGAGGCCAGCAGGATATTCTGAATGCTGCTGCTGTTGTACACCTGTGGGTCCGCCACCGCCAGCAACAGATCGGCCTCTGCCAGCACTCTTTTGAGGCTGGGGAACAACAACTCGTCGCGCCCGACGGAAGCCTCCACCAGTTCCAGCCCACTGGCTTGGGCCAGTGCTTTCAGGGCCGGCGCTTGCGCCTGAGATTCAGGCCCCCACAACACACCAACGCGACGCACCGCAGGCAAGGCCATCCGGATCAGTTCCAATTGACGGCTTAAGGGCTGATCCAGATACAAGGCGGAAAACTGCGACGATGCCTTGCGCCCGCTGGTCAGCAGGACGCGCTTGAAACTGCTGCGCGGCAGCAGCGTGCACAGCACCGGCGCCCGCGGCTCGGCGTTGGCCAGCACATTCGCGGCTTCGGTGCCGAGGGCCACGAACAACTTGGGCGTCAACGGGCCTGCCGCAGACAGTTCAGCTGCCGTGAGCTGAAGCATGTCATAGCGCGACAGCCCACCCCGTTCCAGTTCACCGACCAATGCCTCTGCGGCTTCCACGTAAGCGGCGCTGCGCTCGCTGCTCACGATCACGACTGCCACCGCCGCATGAGCGCACGCCCCGGCGAAGGCGCCCAGCCAGAGACTGAAGATCAGGAAACGCAGGCGCCCTAACATGCAAGTTGGATCAGTTTTCTATCCGCAGGGTTACGAAGGCGCGGCGCTGGAAGTAAAAGTTCTTGCCATAGTCCTGGTACTGCGAACCGAGGTTCTGCACCACCAGTGCCAGCTCGCCCCGGTTGGGGCCAACGCGCAGCGGCAAACCCAGGCGCAGGTCGGTGCGGGTCATCGCAACCTGGTCAACAATACCCGCGCCCTGCAGCGTCACGGTGCCGCTGTCCTGATGCATCAGGCTCAGGTCCAGGCCACCAGGCAACTTCTGCAGAAAAGTGAGCGTGCTTGCCAGCTTCGGCGCGGCCAGGGCGGTGCCGGGATCGGGGGAACTGATGTCCGTATAGGCTTGGTTGAAGATGAACTGCGCATCGCGCCAGGGTCGCCATTTCAACTGGTATTCAAGGCCCTGAATGGAAAAATCTTCGCTGTTGACATAGTCATA
>DAITMI010000057.1:0-18169 GCA_036835225.1 Rhodoferax sp.
AATCCACCTTGGCGCCGGACGCCTTCACCACCGGCGCCCACTTCTTGATCTCGGCATCGATGAAGCTGGCAAATTCCTGCGGTGTATTGCCGCTGGGAATGGCGCCCTGGGCCAGCAGTTTTTCCTTGATGGCCGGGGTGTTGAGGGCCTTGGCGGTTTCCTGTTGCAGCCTCAGCACCACATCGGCCGGGGTGCCGGCCGGGGCCAGCAAGCCAAACCAGCTGCTGGCCTCAAAACCTTTCAGTTTGGCTGCTTCTTCAATCGTGGGCAGCTCGGGCATGGCCGCCGAGCGCTGGGCACTGGTCACCGCAAAGGCCTTGAGCTTGCCGCCCCTGATCTGCGGCATGGCGGATGGCAGGTTGTCAAACATCACGTCCACGGTGCCAGACACCATGCCCATCATGGCGGGGCCCGAGCCACTGTAGGGAATGTGCGTCATGAAGGTCCCGGTCCTGGCCTTGAACAGCTCGCCCGCCAGGTGAATCGAGGTGCCGTTGCCGCTGGACGCCATGTTGAGCTGGCCCGGGTGGGCTTTGGCATACTGGATGAAGTCCGGCACAGTGTTGATGCCCAGTGCTTTGGCCTTCTCCGTTTGCATCACCATCACATTCGGAACCCCGGCCACCAGCGTGACCGGCGCAAAGTCTTTTTGCGGGTCGTAAGGCAGTTTGCTGTACAGCGATTTGTTAATACCGTGGGTACCGACGGTGCCCATCAACAGCGTGTAGCCGTCCGCCGGCGACTTGGCGACAATGTCGGCCCCGACATTGCCGCCGGCCCCGGCCCGGTTGTCCACGATGAAGGGCTGGCCGAACGCCTTGGACAGCTCGGGCGCGACGGCACGGGCCAGGATGTCGGTGGTGCCACCGGGCGCAAAGGGCACCACGATTTTGACCGGCTTGGTCGGCCAGGCGGTCTGTGCCAGGGCGGAATTTGCTATAAAAACAATAGCTACCCCCGCACCAACAGTGAGGGCCAGGCGGCGAAAAGGCTTGAAATGTGAGGTCATTGAAGTCTCCTAGAGTTTGGGGGCATGGCATGACGATGCCGCGGGTGAAACAAAAAAGCCGCCGGACGCAAGTCGGGCGGCTTGGGCGGAACGCTCCAAAAATCAGTCCGCGAACTTGCCCGCAGCTTCAATCACGGGCTTGAGCTTGGCGATTTCGGCAGCGACAAAAGCTTTGTGGCCAGCGGGTTCCATGCGGTTGTCGGTCACGACGACCGCGCCCAGACCTTCCTGTTTCTTGATGAATTCCGGGTCTTTCAACGCCAGCTTCAAGGCATCATTAAGTTGCTTGAGAACCGGCGCCGGGGTGCCCTTGGGAGCGTACAGGCCGTGCCAGATGGTCAGATTGAAACCTTTCAGGCCCATCTCCTGCAAGGTCGGATAGTCCTTGAGCAACTTGTGGCTCGACAAGCGGTTGGCCGTGGTGACGGCAAAGGCCTTGACCCGACCGGACTCAATCTGCGCCGTCGTGTTGGTGGTCTGGTCGCACATCACATCGACCTGGCCACCAATCAGGGCCGTCATGGCTGGTGCCGTGCCGCCAAACGGGATGGTGGTCATGGCGTCTTTGGCGTTGACGGCCGTCTGCCACATCAGACCGCACAGGTGCGAGGCCGAGCCCAAACCAGCGTGCGCAATGTTGAGCTTGCCACCGTTGGCCTTGATGTAGTTTTCAAAATCACGGTAGGTGTTGGCGGCCAACTGCGGCTTGCCAAGCAGGGTCATCGGTACATCGTTGACCATGCCCAGGTATTCAAAGTCTTCCAGCGGTTTGTACTGCAACTTGCGGTACAGGCCGGGCGTGGCCGCCATGCCGATATGCCAGAGCAACAGCGTGTGCCCGTCCGGCGTGGCCTTGGCAACCTTGGTCGCACCGATGGTGCCGCCAGCGCCATTGACGTTTTCCACCACGAAATTGCCGCCCGGCATGGTTTTGGCCATGGCCTGCGCCAAGTCGCGCGCCACCCGGTCGGTCGGTCCGCCGGCCGCAAACGGCACCACGAAGGAAATCGGCTTGCTGCCAGGGTAACCCTGCGCATTGGCAAACAGTGCCGTCACCGCAGCGGCCACAATCAGTAAACGTTTCATTGAAAAACTCCTTATGAATCAGTGCCGTGAGCTTACCGAACTGACGCGCGCGGCGCCATGCGGAAACTACCTAGAAAAAGGCCGAATCACACATTTTTTGCCATCGGTCACTTGTAGCTGCGCGCATCCTCGATCACCCGGCCATCGTTGGGCAGACTGCCCGGGAGTAAAAACTCAACATCGCCGCGCAGCTTGGTGACATCGCGAATGGCCTCGCCAATCCGGGCGGCCAAGGCATCCGGCCCACTGCCCGCGGTCTCGACCTTGAGCGTCATGATGTCATTGGCCATCTCACCGGTCACCACCAGGCGCGCCCGCGCCACTTCCGGGAAGCGCTTGATGATGTCGGCGACCTGACCCGGGTGCACAAACATGCCGCGGATTTTGGTAGTCTGGTCAGCCCGTCCCAGCCAGCCCTTGATGCGGCTGTTGCTGCGTCCGGTCGGACAGGGCCCCGCCAGCACCGCCGACAGATCGCCGGTGCCAAAACGGATCAGGGGATAAACGGGGTTGAGCGTCGTCACCACGACCTCGCCGACTTCCCCCGCACTGACGGGGTCGCCGGTGCCGGGGCGCACGATCTCGACGATCACGCCCTCATCCAGCACCAGGCCTTCGCGCGCCTCGGTCTCGTAGGCAATCGAGCCCAGGTCGGCCGTGGCGTAGCACTGGTAACCGGCAATGCCACGTTCGGCAAACCAGTCACGCAAGGACGGCGGGAACGCTTCGCCGCCAAACATGGCCTTCTTCACGCTGGGCAAGGCCACGCCCATGTCGGCCGCCTTTTCCACAATGATTTTCAGAAAACTGGGCGTTCCGATATAGCCTGCCGGCTGGAGTTGGGCCATGGCCTGCACTTGTTGCTCGGTTTGACCGGTACCCCCTGCGAACACCGTGCAGCCCAACGCGTGGGCACCGGACTCCATCATCGAGCCGGCCGGCACAAAGTGATAGCTGAAGCAGTTGTGAATCAGCTCACCGGGACGAAAGCCCGCAGCAAACATGGCGCGCGCCATGCGCCAATAGTCTTTGGCGGCCCCTTCCGGTTCGTAAATCGGGCCGGGGCTGGAAAAAATGCGCGGCATCTGAGCGCCGTAAGCCACCGTGCTGAAGCCACCAAATACATCGCCACCGTTGGCCCGGCTGGCCTGCTGCCGTTCCAGTAATTCGTGCTTGCGCGTGACGGGCAGACCCGCCAACGCCTGCCGGCTGGTCACCGCAGCCGGGTTGACATCTTTCAAAATTTCGGCCAAAGCCGCCGAGGAATTCCTGGCATGGGCCACCTGGCCCGGCAATGCCGCCATCAGCGCCGCTTCACGCTGTGCGTGGTCGCGCGTTTCCAACGCATCAAAGTGATTACTCATGTCATGGTCCTTATGCCAGCCAGCGCTTGCGCCGTTTGTAACTTTTCACATCCTTGAAGCTCTTGCGCTCGCCGCCGCCCACGCCCAGGTAGAACTCCTTGACGTCTTCGTTGTTGGCCAGGTCACTGGCAACACCGTCCATCACCACGCGGCCGGATTCCATGATGTAGCCATAGTCGGCGTACTTCAAGGCCATGTTGGTGTTCTGCTCGGCCAGCAGGAAGGTGACTTTTTCTTTCGTATTGAGGTCTTTCACAATCTCAAACACTTCTTCCACAATCTGCGGCGCCAGCCCCATGGACGGTTCGTCCAGCAGCACCATGCTGGGGTTGGCCATCAGCGCGCGGCCAATGGCGCACATCTGCTGCTCACCGCCCGAGGTGTAGGCCGCCTGGCTGGTGCGCCGGGTTTTGAGGCGCGGGAAGTAGTTGTAAACCTTGTCCAGATTGGCGGCCACCTCCGCCTTGTTCTTGCGGGTATAGCCACCGGTCAGCAGGTTTTCTTCGATCGTCAGGTGCGCAAAACAGTGGCGCCCCTCCATCACCTGCACCACGCCGCGCTGCACCAGGTCCGCCGGCGAAAGATTTTCGATGCGCTCGCCGCGCAGTTCAATCGAACCCTTGGTCACTTCGCCACGCTCACCCTTCAGCAAGTTGGAGATGGCACGCAAGGTCGTGGTTTTGCCCGCGCCATTGCCACCCAGAATGGCCACGATCTTGCCTTGCGGCACATGGAGGGAAACCCCCTTCAGCACCAGGATGACGTGGTTGTAGATGACCTCGATGCCATTGACGTTGAGAACGATGTTTTTGGAGTCCATAGATCCTTGCCTTTACCAATCGGCAGCACTGCACGCAACGCTGTCGGCTGGGCTGTCATGGCGGACTTGATCCGCCATCCACGTCACGCCTGAAGCAACGGAGCCTCAGGCAAGGCATGGATCCCGGGACACGCCCGGGATGACAGATCGAGTCAGGACTGGCAGTCCGCCGGAGTGCGCGGTGTCAGCTTCTTGTCGGCGGCATACTTGGCGGCCGTGGCTTTGACCAGCGGCTTGAGGATTTGCTCATCCGCCTGCAGCCAGTCCGACGAGAACGCCCACTTCTTGCCGTCCCAGGTGTGCGTGCGGGCCCAGTTGGAACCCATGTGGTCGGCGCACGAGGTGCTGATCGGGCGCATCACGCCGGCAAAGCCAAGGGCGTCCAGTTTTTTCTGGTCCAGCGCCAGGTTTTCATAGCCCCAGCGCGCCTGTTCACCGCTGACCCACTTACCCTTGCCGTAGCGCTCCTGCGCCCGGCGCACGCCTTCCACCGCCAGCATGGCACTCATGGCGCCACGCATGTACAGCACCTGACCCACCTCTTCTTTGGGCCCGGTGCCCTGGCCCTTGGCATGCACCATGGCCAGGATGTCCTTGACCACTTTGGAATTGGGCTCCGCCCCGTGTTGCATGGTGACCGCGTTGTAGCCTTTGGCACCTTCACCCACGTCCTTCACATCCGGCTCGGCGCCCGACCACCAGACGCCGTACATTTTTTCCCGTGGGTAGCCGGTGGCTTGTGCTTCCTTGAGGGCCGTGGAATTCATGACGCCCCAGCCCCACAGCAACACATAGTCCGGCTTCGCCTGGCGCACTTGCAGCCAGGTGGATTTCTGGTCCACACCGGGCGCGGTCACGGGCAGCAACTGCAAGTTGAAGCCGTGCATGGCGGCGCGCTCCTGCAGCAGTGGAATCGGCTCTTTGCCATAGGGTGAGTCGTGATAGACCAGCGTGATTTTCTTGCCCTTGAGCTTGTCCAGTCCGCCTTCCTTCTTGGCAATGGCCTGCACCAAGACGTCGGCGGCCAGCCAGTAGGTGCCGGCCAGCGGGAAGTTCCACTTGAACACGGTGCCATCCTGGCTCTCGCTGCGGCCATAGCCGGCCGTGATCAGGGGAATCTTGTCGCCGGGGGCTTTCTCGGTCAGCGCGAACGTGATGCCGGTGGACAGCGGCTGGAACACGGTAGCGCCGCCATGCTTGCCCTTCAGGCGCTCATAGCATTCGACACCGCGCGCGGTGTCGTAACCGGTTTCGCACTCTTCGTAAACAATGTTGACGCCGTTGATGCCGCCGCGGGCATTGGTCAGCTTGAGGTAGTCGGCATAGCCGTTGGCCCAAGGCACGCCATTGGGTGCGTACGGACCCGTGCGGTAGGGCAGACCCGGGAAGAACTGCTCTTTGGCCTGGGCGAATGCCCCGGCGCCGGCGGCAGCCAGCACGCTGGCCAAGACGATGTTGCGGATTTTCATGGAAGTCTCCTAAATTATCGGCATTTGCATGCCTGTGGTTAACGAACGGAAAAAACGGCTGACAATCAACAATCTCAGTGCGGGAACGGCCACAGGCGCAGCTTCTGCTTGCCGATCGACCACAACTTGGCCAAACCATGGGGCTCCACAATCAGGAACCAGACGATCAGGGCACCAAAGATGATCAGCTCGGCGTGTGAGATGCCGGAGGTTGAAATCTCGACGCCAAACAGGTGCCCGAGCAGGGGCAGGAACTGATTCAACGCAATCGGCAGCAGCACGATAAAGCCGGCACCAAAGAAACTGCCCATGATGGAGCCCATGCCGCCAATGATGACCATGAACAGCAGCTTGAAGGACAGGTCCACGGAAAACGCCGCCGGCTCCCAGGCGCCCAGGTAAACAAAGCCCCATAACGCGCCGGCCACCCCCACAATGAACGAGCTCACGGCAAAAGCGGTGAGCTTGGCATACATGGGCCGGATGCCAATGACGGCGGCGGCCACGTCCATGTCGCGGATGGCCATCCATTCCCGGCCTATTGCCGAGCGCACCAGGTTCTTGGCCAGCAGCGCCAGCACCACCAGAATCGACAGGCACAGCAGGTATTTGGAGGTCGGGCTGTCAATTGGCATACCGAACACCTGCAAGCCGGACACCGAGACCGAGCCCGACGGCGAGTCGTTGGTAAACCACTTGATGCGCAGGAACATCCAGTCACTGAAAAACTGCGCCGCCAGCGTGGCCACCGCCAAATACAGACCCTTGACCCGCAAACTGGGCAAGCCAAACAGGATGCCGAAGGCAGCCGAGCACAGCCCCCCCAGGATCAGTGCCGCCAGCAGCGGCATGCCCGGCACCCGGACAAAGAAATTAAAGGCGGCATAGGCGCCAACCGCCATGAAGGCCCCGGAGCCCAATGAAATCTGTCCGCAATAGCCAACCAGAATATTCACCCCCAGCGCCGCCAACGCCATGATCAAAAAGGGAATGAAGATCGCCCGAAACATGTAGCCGCTGCTCAACATGGGCACGACCATGAACGCCGCGGCGATGAGCAGCAACACCACCCAGCGATCCTGCGCAATCGGAAATATCTGCTGGTCGGCGCGATAGCTGGTCTTGAACTGACCGTTTTCTCTGTAGAACATTTTTGTTACTCAGTCAATTGGGGGCAGCGCTTGCCCACGGTGTGGGGCGGCGGTCGGTCCCACCATGTTTCTTTACACGCGGTCAATGATTTTTTCGCCAAACAAGCCTTGCGGCCTGACCAACAGGAATAGCAGGGCCAGCACATAGGCAAACCAGATCTCGATGCCACCGCCGACGTAAGGCCCCAAAAACACTTCGGACAGCTTCTCGCCGACACCGATGATGAGCCCGCCAATGATGGCGCCTGGCACCGACGTCAGGCCACCCAGAATCACCACCGGCAGCGCCCGCAGCGCCACCGTGGTGAGCGAAAACTGCACGCCCAGCTTGCTGCCCCAGATCATGCCGGCGACCAGCGCCACCACGCCAGCGACACACCAGACAATGACCCAGATGCGGTTGAGCGGAATGCCAATGCTTTGCGCCGCCTGATGATCGTCCGCCACCGCCCGCAAGGCCCGCCCGGTCGCCGTTTTCTGGAAAAACACGCTGAGCAGGGTCACCAGCACGGCGGCAATCAGCGCCGCATAAAGGTCTTCCTTGTTGATCAGGATGCCGCCCTCGAACAAGCCCGCCAAGACAAAGATCGGCTCCTTCGGCATGCCAATGTCAATCTTGTAAATGTCACTGCCGAAAATGGTCTGTCCGATGCCATCCAGAAAGTAGCTGATGCCCAAAGTGGCCATCAGCAAGGTGGTGCCTTCCTGGTTGACCAGATGGCGCAACACCAGGCGTTCGATGATCCAGGCCACGACAAACATCAAGACGCCGGCGCCGACAAAGGCCAGCACGTTGGCGGCAATCGGGTTGGTGATGCCGGTCAAACCCGGAATCCACTCGGCAAAGCGCGCCATCGCCAGCGCGGCGAACAACACCATGGCGCCCTGCGCAAAATTGAACACGCCCGACGCCTTGTAGATCAACACAAAGCCCAGCGCCACCAGCGAATACAGCATGCCGGCCATCAGGCCGCCGAACAATGTTTCAAGAAAAAATGCCATGCTATTGGCCCCCCCCCGTCGCTTGCTCGCTGCGCGTAGCCGCATACCCCCTCAAGGGGGCGATGCCAGTGGCCCGGCGGAGCCGGCGCCACGGCATCCCACGGCCGGGTGCGCTTGTGCGCCGACGTTCAGCTTCGAAAATCAGTGTGTCGTTTTGCATGATCAATGTCCTGTGCCCAGATAGGCGCTGATGACTTCTTCGTTATTGCGGACTTCGTCCGGCGTGCCGTCGCCAATCTTCTTGCCGTAATCCAGCACCACCACCCGGTCGGAAATATCCATCACGACCCCCATGTCATGCTCGATCAACACCACGGTAGTGCCGAACTCTTCGTTCACATCCAGCACGAAGCGGCACATGTCCTGCTTCTCTTCCACGTTCATGCCGGCCATCGGTTCGTCGAGCAATAGCACTTGCGGCTCCATCGCCAGGGCGCGCCCCAGATCGACGCGCTTTTGCAGACCGTAGGGCAGCTGGCCGACCGGCGTTTTGCGATAGGCCTGGATTTCCAGGAAATCAATGATGTGCTCGACGGCTTCGCGGTGCTGAATCTCTTCACGTTCGGCCGGGCCGATGCCAAACGGGTTACGAAAGGCCTGCCACAGAAGATTGCTTTTGATCTTGAGGTTGCGCCCGGTCATGATGTTGTCAATCACGCTCATGCCCTTGAACAGCGCCAGGTTCTGGAAGGTGCGCCCGATGCCCATCACGGCCACCTGGTGGCTGTCCATATGGCTAAAGGTTTTGCCGCGAAAAGTAATAGAGCCTTGCTGCGGCGTGTACACGCCATTGATGCAGTTCAGCATGGAGCTCTTGCCGGCGCCGTTCGGGCCGATGATGGCGCGCACCTCATGCTCGCGCACATTGAATGAAATATCGGTCAGCGCCTTGACGCCACCGAAACTTAAAGAGATGTTGTTGACGTCAAGAATGACGTCGCCGATTTTTTTTGTCGCCATGGTGGTTCCGTCTGTATTCAGGCAGCGGCCTTGACCGGCGCAAAGGTCTTGGCGTCGTCGATGCGGAGGGTGGCACTGACGCTGCCGGTGCGGCCATCTTCAAACTTGACTTGGGTTTCAATGAACTGCGATGTGCGGCCCTCGTACAGCGCGTCCACCAGCACCTGGTATTTGTCCGCAATGAAGCCGCGCCGAACCTTGTTGGTGCGGGTCAACTCGCCGTCATCCGCATCCAGTTCCTTGTGCAGCACCAGGAAGCGGCTCACTTGCGACCCGGCCAGCAGCGTATCGACACTCAGGTCGGCATTGACTTTTTCCACGCATTCCTTGATCAGTTGGTAGACCTCCGGTTTTTGCGCCAGATCGGTGTAGCCGGCATAGGGCAGGTTGCGGCGCTCGGCCCAATTGCCCACGGCGTCAAAGTCGATGTTGATCATGACGCAGACTTTTTCGCGGCCGTCCCCGTAGGCCACCACTTCCTTGATGTGCGGGAAGAACTTGAGCTTGTTCTCCACATACTTGGGCGCAAACATGGCGCCATCATTGGCGCCGCCCTTGATGCGGCCGACGTCTTTGACGCGGTCGATGATCTTGAGGTGGCCATGCGCATCCAGAAAGCCGGCGTCACTGGTGTGGTACCAGCCGTCCGCCGTCAGAACCTCGGCGGTGGCGGCCGGGTTTTTGTAATATTCCTTGAGCAGGCCGGGCGACTTGACCAGAATCTCGCCGTTGTCGGCCACCTTGATTTCGACCCCGGCAATCGGGATCCCCACGGTATCGGCACGGGCTTCATGGTCCGGCTGCAGACACACAAACACGGCGGTCTCGGTCGAGCCATAGAGTTGTTTGAGGTTGATGCCAATACTGCGGTAAAAGGTGAACAGGTCCGGGCCAATCGCCTCGCCGGCGGTGTAGGCCACCCGCACGCGACTCATGCCGAGGTTGTTGCGCAGCGGGCCGTACACCAGCAGATCGCCCAGCGCATAGAGCAGGCCATCGGTGAGCGAGAGCGACTTGCCGTCCATTTTGGTCGGGCCCACCCGCTGCGCCACCGCCATGAAATAGTGGAACATGCGCCGCTTGATGGCGCCGGCATCTTCCATGCGGATCATCACACTGGTGAGCAGCCCTTCAAACACCCGCGGCGGGGCAAAGTAATAGGTCGGGCCAATCTCCTTGAGATCGATGGTGACGGTGGCCGCCGACTCCGGGCAATTCACCACGTAGCCGCAGGCCAGCCACTGCGCGTAGCTGAAAATGTTCTGGCCAATCCAGGCCGGCGGCAGGTAGGCCAATACCTCTTCGGCGTGGGTCAATTTGTCAAAGTCAGCCCCGGCCTTGGCCCGGTTCAGCAGCGAGTTGTGGGTGTGCACCACGCCTTTCGGGTTGCCGGTGGTGCCCGAGGTGAAAAACATGGCGGCCACATCATCGGGCTGGGCCTGGTTGACTTCGGTTATCAGAAAGTCAGGGTGCAGGGCGGCGAAGGCTTTGCCGGAAGCCAGCAACTCGTCCAGCGACGCCAGCCCCGGCTCATCGTAGTTGCGCAGGCCGCGCGGATCGTCAAAGTAGATGTGCGCCAGCTGCGGGCACTGCGCGCGGATTTCCAGCAGCTTGTCCACCTGCTCCTGGTCCTCGGCAAAGGCAAAGCACACCTCGGCGTCATTGATGGGAAACACGCACTCCAGCGCGGCGGCGTCCTGGTACAGGGGGATCGGCACGGCCCCCAGCGACTGCACCGCCAGCATGGTGGCGTACAGGCGCGGCCGGTTGGCGCCCACCACCACCATGTGGGCCCCGCGGCGCAGCCCCGCCTGGTGCAGGCCACCCGCCAACTGCGCCACCAGCGCGGCCAGGTCCGCCCACGCCAGCGCTTGCCAGATGCCGTACTCTTTCTCACGCATGGCGGGCTCACGCGGCCGCTGGGCCGCGTGATTCAAAAGCAGTCGAGGGAAAGTGGTCTGCATCCCGGTACCTTGTCTTCAAACAAATGAATAAACTTGCGGGACAGACCTTTAGCTCTGTCCCCAACTGATTAAAAACTTGCGGGACAGGTCTTTGGCGCTGTCTGCAACTGATCAATACAACCTTGGCACAAGCCGTCTGGTTGCTGGAATGAAGCGAATAATAGACACTCGTTTGACGTCAAGTTGTCGTTTCGACGACAATTATGGTTTTTCTCGGTAGGTGTTTTCCCTGCACTTTCAGCCAACTTACAGCGCACCCCATCCTTGACTACCGATTCCTCGCTGCACCAGCGCCGCCGCCCCTTAAACGCGGCCGAACTCGACACGATTCCGTGGCTCCATCTGCTGGCGCCGGCGGAGCGCGCGCGCGCGGTGGACGACCTGCAAATCGCCGATGCCAGCCCCGGCGAATACCTGTGCCGTACCGGCCGCCCCGTCACCTACTGGTTTGGCGTGGTGGACGGCTTGCTCAAGATGAGCAGCGACAACGCCGAGGGCCAGACCATGACCTTCACCGGCGTGCCGCCCGGCGGCTGGTTTGGCGAAGGCACCGCCCTCAAGCGCGAAAGCTACCGCTACAACATCCAGGCCCTGCGCACCAGCCTGGTGGCCGGACTGCATGTGGACACCTTCCACTGGCTGCTGGACCACTCGATTGGCTTCAACCGCTTTGTCATGAACCAGCTCAACGAACGCTTGGGCCAGTTCATCGCCGCGCGCGAAATTGACCGCATGACCAACCCCGACATCCGGGTAGCGCGCAGCCTGGCGGCGCTGTTCAACCCGGTGTTGTACCCCGGCGTCGGCGAGGTGCTGCGCATCACCCAGCAGGAGCTGGCCTATCTGGTGGGCCTGTCGCGCCAGCGCGTGAACGAGGCCTTGACGGCGCTGGCCGCGCACGGCGCCATCCGGGTCGAATATGGCGGCCTGCGGGTGCTCGATCTGCCGGCCCTGCGCTCCCACGTTTTTTTATAAGAAATTAGCCTCTAGCCCCCGTGTAATATGCGCAAGCAGCTACAAAAGATATAGCAAATGACCGACCAAAAAACACCCCCCACCTTCCGCCGCGCCGCACCACCGGCCAGCCGCGCATCTATGCCAACCGGTCAAAGCAACACGGCGGCCATCGGCCCCAACGGCACCCTGCGCCTGAACAAGCGCATGGCCGAACTCGGGCTGGCGTCGCGGCGTGAGGCCGACGACTGGATTGGCAAGGGCTGGGTCAAAGTCAATGGCGCGGTCGCCACCATGGGCATGCAGGTGACGCCCGAGGTGCGCATTGAAATCAACAAACAGGCGCAGGGCCAGCAGGCGAATCAGGTCACGGTGCTGATCAACAAGCCGATCGGCTTGGTCAGCGGGCAGGCCGAAGATGGCCACGAGCCCGCCATCACCCTGGTGCAGCCGCAAAACCGCTGGGCCGAGGACAACGCCCGCTTCTTCTTCCACCCCAGCCAGCTCAAAAGCCTGGTGCCGGCCGGGCGACTGGACATTGACTCCACCGGCCTGCTGGTGCTGACGCAGGACGGCCGCGTGGCGCGCCAGCTGATTGGCGAAGACGCGGTGATGGAGAAAGAGTATTTGGTGCGGGTGGTGTACACCGGCGCGGAGAACACCGCGGCGGCCACGTCGGCGGCCGCCACCTATGGCGGCAAACCCACACAACTGAGCCGCATTGACGATGACGATCCGGTCAGCACCGATGTGCAATCGGTGTTCCCGGCTGACAAGCTGCGCCTGTTGCGCCACGGCCTGAGCCTGGACGGTCAGGCGCTGAAACCGGCCAAGGTCACCTGGCAAAACCCGGAGCAACTGCGCTTTGTGCTGACCGAAGGCAAAAAACGCCAGATTCGCCGCATGTGCGAGCTGGTCGGGCTCAAAGTGGTGGGCCTCAAGCGCGTGCGCATCGGCAACGTGATGCTGGGCAACCTGCCGGTGGGCCAGTGGCGTTACCTGGCGCCGCACGAACGGTTCTAGTCGGACGACGGCCTGCCGGTCAAGCGGACTGACTTGACCGACAGGCCGGCTTGCGCGGGCCTCTCACTTGGCCAGCACGGGCGGCGGCAGTGACGCTGGCAGATCAAATTCCATCAAATTGCCAAGGTCAACCAGTCGCCGGGTTTCTGCATCCGGCACCGCAAGCTCGTGCTCATCGAGCATCGGCAACGGAATATCAACAGCGGCCACCGACACCGGATGAGCAGCGTAGGTCTCTACAGGCGGATCAGACAAGTCCAGATCCAGTACGTAAGGTCGTCCCGTCTGCGCGCTTGCATCGGGGGCGACGCTTGGCGATGCCACTGCCGGTGACGACAACGATGGCCTCGCACTAGGCGTCACGCCCGATAGCATGAAGTGATCGAAATCAAGCTCGCTCATTTCCACGGGACTAAGCTCCGGCTCCGGCGCCGGACCAGGATAGGCGCCAGCCGATGGCGATGCGGGCATCGCGATGGAGCTACGCCACCAATCGTCATCCGTCACAGGAACACGACGCTGACGATGCCAAAGAAACGCCACGGCAGCCAGGCAGGCCAGCACCATGGCGATCAATCCGTAAACCAATCCCCCCGGGTAACGCGCCGACTCCGCCTGTCGCAGACGGGCTCTCATATCCACTAGATTGACTTCGTTCCGGGTGGCCGAGGCCAGCAAGATCTTCACACTTGCTTCGAGCGCCTGCACTTTTTGCATGCTACGCAGCGCGTCCTCCGACGCGGGGAACGTCATATACGAGTCAAGATTCGCGACCCGATCCGAGAATAATTCCAGTGGATCCAGCTGCAAGCGGGCCCGACCAGCCGCCCGGCCGGTCGGGCGCGTGTCCCCGGACGGCCGGGACAGGGGCGCAGCCACGACAGCCGTCCCTTCAGGGTGCTGGCGAGAACCCGCCGGCCGCACCGGCTTCGCCTTAAGCACTGAAGCCGGGGCGACGGGGGGGGAATTGGAAACCGCCGACGACCCGCTTGCGGACGCGGGGACGGCAACGACCTGCGCAGGGGACAGCGCCGATACCGGCAGGGAATTGGTGGCCAATGAGCCCGCTGCGGCTTGGTTTGGCAAATCCGCCAGCAGGACGTAACGACGAGCGGTTTGCTGGCCGCAACTGCTACGCAAATAAATGGTCACGACCGGTTCGTCAACGACCGCCGAGGACAAAACCCGCACATTGACCGCCTGGGTTTGCCCCACCGCTTCGACCAGCACACGCACGCGACTGACGTCCTGACGGGTATCGGCATGGAAGACCTCGGCCTCAAAACACAAGGAAGAAACATCCTCACCCGCATCCATCTGCACGGGCACCACCATATTCAGGGGTTGCCCCAGCAGCGCAGCACCCCGAATGCGACCTAGCGTCAGCGCCTCACTCCCGAAGGCAAGGCACAGCAATGCGATCCCGACACCATAGGCTTTATGGGTCAAGACGGCCTCCGCCCGTTGAGACGATGCGTCACGGGCAAAATCATGCTGTCGAACTTTGTTGAATTTTTTTGACCCACACCTACCCCTCCCTGAATGCTGCACCAGTCTAGCAACTATGGACACCAATATGCCACAGATGCAGCGGCGAGTTCTGGATTGCCTACCGCACGAACCACCTGGCGTTACTCAGCAACCCGGAGGTCACCCGACACAGGGTGGCGTGGCTGACGCCGGCGCCAGCCTGAGATTGAGCTGAATGGGCCGGATTTAGGATGCGAACCTCACTTTTTTATGCCGCGCGCGGCGGCGCGACATCGCGCATGATCTCGGTGACGTCCCGCCCGACGCCGCGATAACCGGTGAAGCGGCCGGAGACGTCGAATATCGGCTCGCCGCTGACATGAAAGTATTGCAGCGCACCAGCCGCATCGATTCGGCTATAGACAAAGTCCAGGAACGGCCGCCGCGCTGCCATGTTCGCGTCCAGCGCCGCGCGCTCGGCCTCATTCCAGCGCGCCGCCTGCGCCTCCTTGGTTTCACCAAGCAGGGAATCGACCGGGGCACCGAGCATCTCCAGCACCGGGCCGTGCACCTTGGTGAAATCCCCATGCTCGTCCTGCTCCCAGTACCAGTCGGATGCCAACTCCGTCAAACGGCGAAAGCGCGCTTCGCTCTCAACCAGTTCAGCGGTGCGTTCCTGCACCGTTTGCTCCAGCACCTGGTTGTAACGTTCGAGTTTCTTGTACAACAAGCGCACTTCCAGCATGTTGTGAATACGCGTCTTGACTTCGACCAGGTCAAACGGTTTGGCGACGAAATCCTTGGCGCCGGAGGCCAGCGCGCGCAGCTTGTGCCCCGGTTGCGCCGTGATCACCAGGATCGGCACATAACTGTTGGTTTCGATTTCCTTCAGACACTCCATCACCTGGAAGCCGTCCATGACGGGCATCTGCAGATCGAGCAGGATCAGGTCGTAGTGGTTGGCGCGATGCAGCGCGCAGACGGCCTGCGGATCCATCGTTGACGTCAGGCACCGATAGCCGGCTTCACGCAGCATTTGCTCCAGCAGCTGCACATTGGCTTGCTGATCATCCACGATCAAAATGTTGGCATTAAGAATATCGGCGGTACTGACCATAAAATTTTCTTTCTTTCATTTGCACTAAGACTTAAGTCCCATAAGGACAAGTTACATCAACTACGCGCCATCGTCACAGGTCGGCGAGCGCTGCGATGCGATAGTC
The DNA here is from genome assembly GCA_036835225.1 of Rhodoferax sp. GTDB lineage: Bacteria > Pseudomonadota > Gammaproteobacteria > Burkholderiales > Burkholderiaceae_C > Rhodoferax. The sequence continues at coordinate 15,496 of DAITMI010000057.1, forward strand.
GTTCTTGCCGCTGCGCTTGACCTCATGCAGGGCTAGATCCGCGCTCTTCATCAGCGTTTCCACGTCCTCGCCATGCGTGGGATAAATACTGACACCGACGCTGACCGTCACGTTCACGCCGCGACCTTGAGTGCTATAGGGTTGTGACACGGCGTTTATCACTTTTGACACCAACTCGGTCACATGGTCGGCATGACATAACTCCGGCAACACGATCATGAATTCATCGCCCCCTACGCGCGCCACCGTGTCATCTTGCCGCAGCGCGGCCACCATGCGGGCGGCGACCATGCTCAGCAGCATGTCACCCGCATCGTGGCCCAGCGTGTCGTTGATCTGCTTGAACCCGTCCAAATCCAGATACATGACCGCCATGTTGCCCTTGCTCCTGCGCGCATGGGCAATGGCCAGCGAAAGTCGGTCCGTTAAAAGCCGTCGATTCGGCAGCCCGGTCAGCGGGTCATGTAGCGCCAGGGATTCCAGCGCACGGTTGTTGTGTTCGAGTTGTTTGTACAACAAGCGTACTTCCAGCATGTTGTGAATACGCGTCTTGACTTCCATCAGGTCAAATGGTTTGCTGATGAAGTCTTTCGCGCCGGAGGCCAGCGCCCGCAGCTTGTGGCCCGGTTGCGCTGTGATCACGAGAATCGGAACATAGCCATCGGTTTCGTTTTCCTTCAGTCCTTCCATCACCTGGAAGCCATCCATGCCGGGCATCTGCAGATCAAGCAGGATCAGGTCGTAATGATTGGCGCGATGCAGCGCGCAGACGGCACGCGGATCCATCGTTGACGTCACGCACCGATAGCCGGCTTCCCGCAGCATTTGCTCCAGCAACTGCACATTGGATTCCTGATCATCGACGATCAGGATACTGGCATCAAGAATATCGGCGGTAGTCACCATCACATGGCTCTTGGCACAACTGCGCCGTTTGATCCGGTTTCCGCAAATTCCAGCGCCAGGTCCAACGCCGCCATGAACTCGTTGACTTTGATCGGCTTGGTGAGATAGCGGAAGAATCCGGCCTCCAGACCTCTCTCGATATCGCGTGGCATGGCATTGGCACTGAGGGCCAGCACCGGGATGTGCCTGGTGGCCGGATCTTCACGCAGGATTTTCAGCGCCTGGAGACCGCTGATGCCAGGCAGATTGATGTCCATCAAGATCACCTCCGGCTGATAGGTGCGCGCCAGCGCGATGCCGCGCGTGCCATCCTCCGCACTCAACAAGCGCATATCGGGACGACGCGCGATGAGTTGCTCGATCAGCTGCATGTTGGCCTGGTTGTCTTCTACATACAGCAGGGTGCGCAGCGCTGCGCCATGCGGAACACGCGCTTGCAACGGCGCAAGCGGTTCGCCTGCACCGCTGGTAAGTTGTAGTGCGGCCGCCAAGTTCAGTTCGATCCAGAACACACTGCCCACCCCGACGGTGCTTTCCGCGCCGATTTCGCCTTCCATCAATTCGACCAGCCGCTTGCTCACCACCAGGCCGATGCCGGTGCCCTCCTCGGTGCCGGCCTCTTGTCCGAGCCGATTGAACGGCTGGAACAATTGTGCGAGTTTTTCTGGGGACAATCCTTCGCCGGTATCATGAACACGGATACGTATGCGCTCCGCTGTGGTCGCGCTGCACGTCACTTCGACCGTTCCCCCCGCGCGGTTGTATTTGATCGCGTTGGAAAGCAAGTTGATCAGAACCTGCTTCACCCGGGTCCGGTCGGCTTTGACAAAGAAAGGGCAATCGATCTGAGGAAAGCTGATGCGGATGCCGCTTTTTTGCGCCTGCGGTTCGATCATGGCTTGGCAATCGAGCAGCACTTCGGGCAGCGATATGGGTTCCAGCGACAGCGACAGCTTGCCGGACTCGATCAACGCGAGATCGAGGATTTCGTTAATCAACTCCAGCAGATACCATCCCGCCTGGAGAATCTGGTTGATGCTGGCTTTTTGGGTGGGCGTTGGCAGCGGCGAACCCGACTCCATGAGTTGGGCGAAACCGAGGATCGCATTCAGCGGGGAGCGCAACTCATGGCTCATGCTAGAAAGGAAATCCGATTTGGCGAGGTTGGCTTTTTCCGCCACAGACTTGGCGCTCTCCAGCTCGATGTTATTTTCCTGCAGCACCTGATCCAGGCGTTTGCGCTCCGTGACGTCGCGCGCAACGGCGACCACGCCCTGCAGAGTCCTGTCCCGATCGTAGAAGGTGGTCGCATTGTAGGAAACCACCGTTTTCTTACCGTCCCTGGCGCGCGCGGTGAGCTCGTAGTTGGTGATCTTTTTTTCGCTCAGCACCAGTTTGATACTCATCTCGGCCCGCTCCGGATCGGTGAAGTAATTCTTGAACGGCGCGCCGATCAGCTCGTCACGCGTGCAACCGGTGAGCGCCTCCATCTGCTTGTTGGCGTCGGTGATGATGCCGGACGGATCGGTAGTTATCAGCGCGTCGATGTTGGATTCGATCAGGGACCGGGTGTAGAACTGTTGGTCGCGCAGCCGCTGGTCGAGCTTCTTCCGCTCTTCTTCGACCTGCTTGCGCGCGGTGTTGTCGGTGCCGATCAACAGGTAGCCGATGATGGCGTTTTGAGCATCGCGCAGCGCCGTGACCGACACCACCGCCGGGAAGCGGCTGCCATCCTTGCGGATGTAGGTCAGTTCGTAAATATCTTCGA
>DAITMI010000058.1:0-18168 GCA_036835225.1 Rhodoferax sp.
GGGTTCGAATCCCTGAGCTTCCGCCAAACATCGGGCACCTACGCGGTCTCCCAGACCCCGCAGCTGATCTCCCCCTGTTGACATCCCCACTTCAAAACCCAAGGTGGACCGCCGTGCCATAACGCGGCGGCGCTCGCCTTCACGGGACGTACGTCATTCAGGGCCTGTCGAATCAGGTGCACACCTACAGGTCTTTCTTGCGACCTTGAGAAAAATCAAAAACTGCCGACCCGTTCAGCGCAGACTATGGATGAAATTCGATCCTTGAGGATCGGCATGGAATCACAGGTCATTGCAGAAAAGGTGGGGGTCTCATGGTCAAGGAATTTGTTCGGAAAACTCCTGCAACGCCTGAACGTTCAGCAGTTCATCTCTACTTGGTGAGCGATCCGATTCCGGTACCTGAGGCGACCGAGTCGAATAGCGATGCAGCATGGGCTTTGTGGCAGGAGGCCCTGGCGTCGGAAAGTGGGAGACCTGATACTGACTTCAAAAGTACCGTACCCGCTGAATTGCCACCATTTCTTTTTTTCGATTCACCCAAGCGCAATTTCTAACCCCAAAGGTCCAGCGGCGGCTCCGTCACCACTGCGCGCAAGATGTCGGAGCGCGACACAAAACCGGTGACCAGGCCATTCTCGTCAACCACCGGCAGACCCGGCAACCCCGTATCCAGCAGGACGCGCGCCACACGCCGGATATCGGTTTGCGGCGCCACGCTGGGCACCGGCGTCCACATAATGTCCAAAACACTTTGCGCCAGCAAGGCCCGCCACACCAACGCATTGCTGTCGGGCGTGGGCAGGCGCTCGGGGCGCAGCAAGTCAGCACGGGACAGCAAACCGACCAGCGTCGCCGCCTCATTCACCACGGGGGCCTGCCCGACACCGTGCTGCACCAGCATTTGCCAGGCCTCCAGCACGGTCGCGCTCGCCGGTATGGTGATCACCATGCGGCTCATCAGGGCTTCAACCTGAGTCAGGGGATGGCGCGGCAGCACAGCCTTTTGGGTCTGCGCGTAAGCAGCCAGCGCGCTGCGATGCGCCTCATCGCTGGGAACTGGTTGCGTGGACCCGGCCAATGGGCCTAAGGCATCGCGTCCATCACGCCCAATGGGCTGGATCGCCTTGGTGCGAGCCACGGCACTGACAGTCTCAATTTGGCGCAACTGCTCCAGCGAGCCACGAAACAACTGCCCACCCACGCCATATACCGAAAACATCGTCCAACCCTTTCGTCGTTCCGCCAGACTATAGCGCGGCGACGCCAACCGATGCCGGCACGCTCAGTTGTGTGGCGGCAGGAACAGGGTCTGCAAGTCGTTCAAAAAATCAAAGCCACGCACGCTGGGTTTGACACGGGTCCAGTCGCGCTCGATCAGACCTTTGCGCTCGGCCTCATCCAGCCCCTGTTGAATGGCGGTAATCGGCAAACCAGTCCGTTCGCTGAACTGCTGCAAGGCGAACCCGTCTTTCAAACGCAAGGCATTCAGCATGAACTCGAACGGCAAGTCCGCCCGGCTGACTTCCTCCTCCTGGGCCAGGCAGTGGCCGGCCAGGGCTTTTTCCATGTACCGCTGGGGCTCGCGAAAACGCACCTGCCGTACTACCCGATGGGCAAAGCTGAGTTTGCTGTGCGCCCCCGCCCCCAGCCCCAGGTAGTCACCAAACTGCCAGTAATTGAGGTTGTGAAAGCAGCGGTGGCCCTGCCGCGCATAGGCCGACACTTCATAGCGCTGCAGACCGGCTTGCCCCGTCATGTCGGTGATCAGGTCCAGCATGTCGTACGCCGTATCGTCCTCCGGGATCACCGGCGGAAACTTGGCGAAATAGGTATTGGGCTCAATGGTGAGGTGATAAATCGAGATATGCGGCGGCGCCAGCGCCAGCGCCGTGGCCATGTCTTCCTTCAGGTCGGCCAGCGTCTGACCCGGCAGCGCGTACATGATGTCCAGATTGAAGGTATCAAAGGACTGCGCCGCCTCTTCCACCGCCGCCAGCGCTTGCGAGCGGTCATGCACCCGCCCCAATGTTTTCAAAAACTCATCATTGAAACTCTGCACACCCACCGACAGGCGGGTGACACCCGCCGCTCTGAAGGCCCTGAAACGGTGTTTCTCAAACGTACCCGGATTGGCCTCCAGCGTAATCTCGCAATCGGGCTCCAGCCGCAGGCGGGCCCGAATGCCGCCGAGCAGGCGGTCGATCGCCTCCGGTGAAAACAAGCTGGGCGTACCACCGCCGATAAAAATGCTGTGCACCGCACGGCCCCAGACCAGCGGCAAGGCCGCTTCCAGATCGGCCATCACGGCATCGATGTAGCGCTGCTCGGGCAACTCGGCCATGCGCATCTCGTGCGAGTTGAAATCACAATAAGGACACTTTTTGATGCACCAGGGCAAATGCACGTAAAGCGACAGCGGCGGCAAGGCCGCCAACTGCAGCGTGCCCGGGCGCATGTAGTGTTGAATGTCGTGAGCCGCCGAGGTCGCGGGTGTCACTGGATGAATGGGGATCATGGTCAGTGCAACTGCTTTATTCCGTTTCTAATTCGATGCGAGATTGGGCGTACCGCTGCAGACAGCACTTGAGTGCGGCAAAGCGGGGCAACGACATATCGCATTGAAGTAGAAATGGAATTACAGCCAGCGCTCGCGCATCAGCTCGACCATAGCCCGCGCCGCCCGCCCGCGATGGCTGTTGGCATTTTTCACCTCCACCGGCAATTGGGCAAAGGTCTGGCCAAACTCGGGGATGTACATCACCGGGTCAAAGCCAAAACCGTTGCTGCCCAGCGGGGTGCGGGCGATCTCGCCGACCACGCGCCCGACGGCGATCAAGGGCTCGGGGTCTTGCGCTGAGCGGACCGCCACCAGGGTGCTCACCAAGGCAGCACGGCGATTGTCAACATCGCGCATTTGCGCCAGCAGGGCGCGCACGTTGTTGTCATCGCCTTTTTCATACCCGAACTGCGTCGCGTAATTCGCGGTATCAACCCCCGGCAAACCACCAAAGGCATCAACACACAAACCGGCATCGTCCGCCACAGCGGACAAACCGCTGTGCTGCGCGGCGTGCCGGGCTTTGGCCAGCGCATTCTCCACAAAGGTGTGAAACGGCTCAGCGGCTTCCGGAATGCCCAGGTCGCCTTGCGCGATCAACTCCAGCCCCAAAGGCGCAAACATGGCGCGAAGCTCTGCCAACTTGCCTTGGTTGTTGGATGCCAGAACAATTTTCATTAAATAAGGCTATAGCCCCCGTAAACCATGCGTAGATAGCTATTAATTCAATAGCGAATGCTTCTGCAGCGCGATCAGATCGCTGATGCCTTGTTCGGCCAGCGCCAGCAAGACATTCATCTCCTGGCGTGAAAACGCCGCGCCCTCGGCGGTGCCCTGCACTTCGATGAAATGGCCAGCGCCTGTCATCACCACGTTCATGTCGGTATCGCAGGCCGCGTCTTCGGTGTACTCCAGGTCCAGCAAGGGCGTGCCCTGCACCAGGCCGACCGAGATGGCCGCCACATGATCGCGAATCGGGGACACTTGCAATTTACCCTGCGCCAGCAGTTGGTTAACCGCGTCCTGCGCCGCCACAAACGCACCCGTGATGGCGGCGGTGCGGGTACCGCCATCCGCCTGCAGCACGTCGCAGTCCAGGTGAATCGTGCGCTCGCCCAGCTTGCTGAGATCAAACACGGCCCGCATGGAACGGCCGATGAGGCGTTGAATCTCCTGGGTGCGTCCGCTTTGCTTGCCGCGCGCGGCCTCGCGCTCGTTGCGGGCATGCGTGGCCCGCGGCAGCATGCCGTATTCGGCGGTGACCCAGCCCTCACCGCTGCCTTTTTTGTGGCCCGGCACTTTTTCTTCCACCGATGCCGTGCACAAAACCTTGGTGGCGCCAAATTCGATCAGGACCGAACCTTCGGCATGGATGGTGTAGCCGCGGGTGATGCGCACAGGCCGCAGTTCATTGGCGGCACGCACGCCGCTTCTAACAAATTCAGTCATGATTTTTTGGCGGCAGAGCGGCGGATGGCCTCGTTGATTTCAGCGATGGAGCGCTCAATGGCGGCGTCGTCCAGATCTTCCAGGGCGGAGTCCAACCAGCCCGCTTGGACGGTAGAGGCAAAAACACCGTCGCTGATGGTGTCGGTTGAAATACTACCTCGCGTTGACTCGAATCCGTCAGGGGTCTCCCACTCCAACGCGATGCAGGTGACATTGTCACTGCTGTCGCCCGCGATATGAAGCGCTTTTTCCACCAGATCAGGGACGGCTTCACTGACCGGCTTATGGTTCAAATGGTAGGTGATGTCCACATCGCTCAGACTGCCCCAAAGACCATCCGAGCACAACATCAGCTTGTCGCCCTGTTGCAGCGGCACCGGCCCGGTGACGTCAAATACCGGCTTGGTCGGGGAACCCAGGCAGGTAAACAGGATATTGCGATTGATGCGCTCGGGCAATTTCAAACCCGCTGCGGCTGCCTGGCCCTGCTCGAGAAAAGAATGATCCCGGGTGCGCGCCAGCAGTTCGCCCGCGCGCACCAAATAAAGCCTGGAGTCACCGCAATGGGTCCAGCTGACGGCCCCGGCCTGCACAACCGCCACCACAATCGTGGTGCGAGGCGTGTCCTGCAAGCCCTTTTCAATCGCGTAGCGCAGAATCTGACGATGCGCCGCCATCACCGCAGCCGTCAAAAACGCGGCAACATCGGGCAGTTCCGGTCTGGCCTCTTTTTGAAACATCGCCGACATCGCCTGCAAGGCCAGCTGGGCGGCCACCTCACCCTGCGGGTGCCCGCCCATGCCGTCCGCGAGCAGAAAAATACCGGACCCGCTGGTGTAGCAATAGCCCATGCGATCTTCGTTATTTCCCCGCCCACCTTTGCGGCTTACCTGAAAAACAGAGAATTTCATTTGGGTTTTCCGCCAAGGGCGGTGGCTCTATGGACGTTCTTTTTGGTATCCGACACCATCGTGTCAAACTGCAGGCGCACTTTTTCACTGACACTCAGCTTGGTATAGCGACGCTCGCCCTCCCGGCTCAGTTCTTTCTGCAGGGCGAACACCGACTGCGGCCGGGACATCGGATCAAGCGACATGCACCACTCCACGACCTCTATCAGATTGTCTGAGTAAACGCCACGCAAACGCGTCAGTGCGATGGCAATGCGGTCCTTTTCAAGACGCTGCGGTGCCTCATTCGGTGGATAGCCCTGCATACAGGCATAGATACAGGCGCCGATGGCGTAAATGTCCGTCCAGGGGCCCATGGAGGCGTCGCGCCGGTACATTTCTGGCGCGGCAAAGCCGGGGGTGTACATGGGACGGACGAAATTACCTTCTTTACTGAGAACTTCACGCGCCGCACCAAAGTCAATCAGCACCGATTTGTTGTCATCCGTGATGAAAATATTGGCAGGCTTGATGTCCAGATGCAGCATCTTGTGCTGGTGAACAATGCGCAAACCGCGCAGGATTTCGTCAAACAGGGACCGAATCGTCGATTCCCGGAACACTTTTTTCTGCTTGAGATCCCGCGCCGTGATGATGAAATCCTGCAGGGACGCGCCCTCCAGATAATTCATCACCATGTAAACCGTTTCGTTCTCGCGGAAGAAGTTCATCACGCTCACCACCGAGGGGTGTGAAATCTGGGCCAGCGAGCGACCCTCTTCAAAGAAACTCTTCAGGCCAAGCCGGTACAAGGACAGTTTCTCCGGCTGCACCTGGGGCAGCAACGCGCCGGGCGCACGTGATGCCAGCGATGAAGGCAGGTACTCTTTGACTGCCACCTGCTGGCCCTCTGCATCAACCGCCAGATACACCACGCCAAATCCACCGGCAGCCACTTTGCGGACAACGCGGTAACCACCTATGGTGGTGTCGGGTGGTAGCGGTGCGGGTTTGACCTTTGACATAATTTTCGAGTGAACTCCAGTCAGTCTGCCTGAACCGGGTTATTCTCAGGCCCATTCCATTAATCAAAGAGTCGAGATGCCAGTTTACAGCATGACTGGCTATGCCAGTGCCCAGCACAGCACAGCCAATTCCAGTTCCGAAACCGAGTCCAAAGGTGCACCTTCCAGCCACCTTGGCCTGGAAATCCGGTCGGTCAACAGCCGCTTTCTGGATCTGTCCTTTAAATTGCCCGAGGAGCTGCGACACCATGAGCCAGCGCTGCGGGAGCTGCTGGTCGGCCGACTCAAACGGGGCAAGGTTGAAGTGCGCGCCGCCATTGAAACCAGTTCCCAGGGCACCGTTGTGGACCCGACGCCGCGACTGCTGCAGCGGCTCAACGCCGTGCAGGACAGCGTCAAAGCCTGGCTGCCCGAGGCCAGACCCTTGAGCGTGGCTGATGTCATCCGCCTCTCGGTGAACGAACAAGCCAGCGCACGTGATTGGAGCTCAGAGATACTTCGACTGTCCGAGCAAGCGCTGAAAGAACTGCTTGCAGCACGCGAGCGCGAGGGTGCCCGGCTGGCCACCATGCTGCTGGAACGCATCGGCCAGCTCCGCGCACTGGCCGGGCAAGCCGTGCCCCTGGTGCCCCAACTGGTAGTGCAGCAACGCCAGCGCTTTCTGGATCGCTGGGCGGAGGCCATGGCATTGACTGAGGGTGCTACGCTGCCAGAGGCGGCCCAGGATCGGGCCCTCACCGAAGCCACTGCCTTTGCCATTCGCATTGACGTCGCAGAGGAAATCACCCGACTGAACTCCCACCTGGATGAGCTTGAACGGCTGATCAACAAGGGGGGCGAGCTTGGCAAGCGCCTTGATTTTCTGATTCAGGAGCTGCACCGCGAAGCCAATACCATGGGCTCCAAATCCGCCGCACTGGAATTGACCCATATTTCGGTGGACATGAAAGTACTGATCGAGCAAATGCGCGAGCAGGTGCAGAACATAGAATAGGGCGACCCTGTCAATCGCCCTCAAAAGCCGCTTCCCATGGACTATCCCGGAAATCTGTTTGTCGTCGCCGCCCCAAGTGGCGCGGGCAAATCCAGCCTGGTCAAGGCACTGCTTGAACTTGACTCCCACGTGCAACCCTCGGTTTCGCACACGACGCGTGCGCCCAGAGGACAGGAAAAACATGGACGCGAGTATTTTTTCGTCTCCGAGCAAGAATTCGATGCCATGGTTCAAGCAGATGCATTCGTTGAATGGGCGCATGTGCATGACCATCGTTACGGCACCTCCAAAAAAGCGATTGAAGACCGGATGGCGCAAGGAGCAGATGTCATTCTTGAAATTGATTTCCAGGGCGCCATCCAGATCAAGCGAATTTTTGCCAATGCCATCAGTATTTTCATCTTGCCGCCCAGCTGGGAAGAGTTGCGCGCCCGACTGGAGCGCCGTGGTGAAGACGCTCCCGATGTCATCGAACTGCGGCTCAAAAATGCGGCAATTGAGGTGGCGCAGGTCCAGCAATTTGACTTCGTTATAATTAACGAGTTGTTTGACCGCGCGCTTTTTGACCTCAAGGCGATCGTTCACTCCCAGCGACTCAAGTTCTCGGCGCAACGGCGCGCCAGGGCTGAAACGTTTAAAGCATTGCACATCCCCTAGTGCTTTCCCCCTGGTCTTTCGGAGAATTTCATGGCCCGTATTACCGTCGAAGACTGCCTATTGCAGATTCCCAATCGCTTCCAGTTGGTGTTGGCCGCAACTTACCGTGCCCGTATGCTCAGCCAGGGCCACGCACCCAAGGTTGAGAGCAAGAACAAACCAGCCGTCACCGCTTTGCGCGAGATCGCCGCCGGCAAGGTGGGTCTGGAAATGCTGAAGAAAGTGCCGCTTTAACGGTTTTAAAATCTTCAAAAAGCACCGTTCACGGTGCTTTTTTACTGGTGCGCAGCAAACCGCCGTCTGCACGGCTATATTCAAGGGATGGGTACCGTAGTCAAATCGTCCTCCAGTAAGACTCCGGCCTCCGGTGTGAATGGTCTCATCGCGACGCCGTCCAGTCCGGCTGCGGCCAACGCGGCTGCGGCCAGTTTCGCCAGCCTGACCGCCAAACTCGACTACCTGTCGCCGCCTGATCTGGAGCAGGTGCGACTCGCCTACCGCTTTGCCGACGAGGCCCATTTGGGACAATTGCGCAACAGCGGCGAGCCCTACATCACCCACCCGATTGCCGTTGCAGCCCAATGTGCCGAGTGGAAACTTGATGCGCAGGCGCTCATGGCAGCACTTCTGCATGATGCGCTGGAAGACTGCAGCGTCACGAAAATTGAGCTGATCGAACGCTTTGGCTCCCCCGTCGCTGAACTGGTGGACGGCCTGACCAAGCTTGACAAACTGCATTTCAACACCCGCGAGGAAAACCAGGCGGAGTCGTTTCGCAAAATGCTGTTGGCCATGGCACGCGATGTCCGCGTCATCCTGATCAAGCTAGCTGATCGAACCCACAACATGCGCACGCTATCAGACGCACCTCGCGAAAAGTGGGCACGCATCGCTTCCGAAACGCTGGACATCTATGCCCCCATCGCCCACCGCCTGGGTTTGAACCAGACCTACCGTGAGCTCCAGAACTTGGCCTTTCGCTACTTGCGGCCCTGGCGTTACGCCATTTTGGCCAAGGCGGTCGCGAAGGCACGCAGTCGCCGCAGGGATTTAATTCAAAAAGTGCAACGCGAAGTGGAAACCGCATTCACCACCAGTGGCATGAAGGCAAAGATCTCGGGACGAGAAAAAACCTTGTACTCGATTTACCGCAAGATGGTTGACAAACACCTGAGCTTTGCCCAGGTGACGGACATCTATGGCTTCAGGGTGCTGGTACCCAGCGTGATTGATTGCTACACGGCACTGGGTACCTTGCACCAGCTCTACAAACCGGTACCGGGCAAGTTCAAGGACCACATTGCCATTGGCAAACTCAATGGTTACCAGTCGCTTCATACCACCCTGGTCGGCCCCTCCGGCGTCAATGTTGAATTTCAGGTGCGGACCGAAGCCATGCACATCGTGGCCGAGTCCGGCGTAGCCGCGCACTGGCTGTACAAAGTCAACAACCCGCAAGACGCGACCAACGGCGACCGGCTCGGATCCAGGTGGCTGCAATCACTGCTGGACATTCAGGACGAAACGCGGGACGCCGCTGAATTTTGGGACCACGTCAAGGTGGATCTGTTCCCGGACGCCGTGTATGTTTTTACGCCAAAAAGCCAAATCATGGCGCTGCCAAGAGGGGCTACGGTGGTGGACTTTGCCTACGCAATCCATAGCAACATCGGGGACCGGACCGTGGCGGCGAGAATCAATGGCGAACAAGTGCCATTGCGTACCGAGCTCAAAAATGGCGACGTCATTGAAATCGTCACGGAGCCGACATCCACACCTAACCCGGCTTGGCTGGGCTTTGTGCGGACGGCGCGCGCACGTTCCAAAATTCGCCATCATCTCAAGACAATGGAACAAGCCGATTCAGAGGGCTGGGGCGAGAAAATGCTGGCACAGGCGCTGCGGGCCGAAGGCATTGAAAAATTGCCGGATGACATTGACGAAAATAAGTCAATTTGGGAAAAATTACTGCGTTTTAGTGGCAACAAAAACCGATCCGAACTGTTAACGGATATTGGCTTGGGCAAACGAATTGCCGGCATCGTCGCCAAGCGCTTGTTGACCCTGCTGACAGAAAGTGGCAAGAAGCCGGATGCCTTACTGCTCACACGCGAACGCTACGCCACAAACGAGGCGGTGTCACAAGGCGGCATCGTCCTGGATGGAAGTGAAAGCGCCTCAGTCCGATTTGCGCCATGCTGCAGACCCATTCCGGGAGACGGCATTGTGGGCTACCTGGGCCGCGGCGAAGGTTTGATCGTGCATGCAGACGACTGCGCCGTTGCCAAGAAGCTCCAACACAAGGACAGCGAGCGATTTATCGGCGTGGAGTGGTCTGATGAACCGATTCGCACTTTTGAAACCGAGGTGTTGGTGACAGTCACCAATGGCAAGGGCGTGTTGGCTCGCGTGGCGGCCGCCCTGGCCGCCGCCGAGGCTGACATCACCCACATCGACATGGAAGATGAAGCCGCCCAGGATGCCACTGATTTGCGTTTTATCGTGGCCGTGCGTGACCGTACCCAGTTGGATGCTGCGCTGCGTAATCTGCGAAGAACACCGTCTGTACTGAAGGCAGAACGGGCCAAAGCCACCCAATAAATCAGCTCAGGGCTGGCACGGGGTATTGCACGCTGACAACCTCGATCTCCACGATGCCAACAGGTGTCACCAACTGCAGCACATCCCCGGTCCGGGCTTTCAGCAAGGTTCTGGCGATGGGCGATACCCAGCTGACTTGGGCTTGTGAAGTATCTGCCTCATCGATTCCCAGAATGGTGACCGTTCGCTGTGCGCCAGTATCGTCAACGTAGCGAACGGTGGCGCCGAAGAAAATCTGGTCGCTACCAAAGTGAACCGCAGGATCCATGACCTCCGCGATTTCAAGACGTTTTGTCAGAAACCGTATTCGTCGGTCAATCTCGCGCAGGCGTTTCTTGCCGTAAATGTAGTCGCCGTTTTCAGAGCGGTCACCATTGCTGGCCGCCCAATGAACGATCTCTACCACTTTGGGCCGCTCGTTATCAATCAGGTCCAGCAGTTCGGCACGAATGCGGGCATAGCCTTGCGGCGTGATGTAATTTTTCCCGCCAGACGGAAGCGCGGGCAATTGCGGGCCATCGTCGTCCGCATCATCAGATTCTTTGGTGAAAGCCTTGTTCATGGCGAATTCGCTGAATAGCTCACAAGCATGCATTCTTGGAGATGCATAAGAAAAAGGTCTGCAACTTTTCAGTTGCAGACCTTTACTTTTTGGTGCGGCTGGCAGGAATTGAACCCACGACCCCTTGGTTCGTAGCCAAGTACTCTATCCAACTGAGCTACAGCCGCTAAGCTTCGAATTATAGCACCAAGCACACGGCGTCTTCAGAATAATCTCTGCTGTCAGCTCAGTTCGCCCACCTTTCCTCAACAACGTCACGCTGGACGGCGGCGGCGTTCATCCGTGCGCCAGTCCGAGCAAGACACGCGCTTCTGCCGGGCTGGCCACAGACCGGCCGGCGTTGCGTGCGCACCCGGCCAAGACCGTGATCAACTCGCCATTGCCCTTGGCCCGTTCGCCGTTGGGCAGGTAGAAGGTGTCCTCCAGACCGGTGCGCAGCATGCCGCCCAGATCCGCCGTTTTCTGGTGCACAGGCCAGATCTCGGCGCGACCAATCAGGGTGGCCTGCCAGACGCTGTCCGGTGCCATCCAGCGGGGAAGGAGCGCGAGCAGGTCAGCGTCACACGGCATGCCGGACGCCACACCCATCACGAGGTTGTATTCCGCACGTCCCATCGCGGGCTTGAGCATGCCGGCCTTCAAATACATCCCCACCGAGCGCACGATGCCGACATCAAAGCACTCAAATTCGGGGTGTACGTTGCACTCAGCCATCACATCCAGGAACTGCTGGATCTTGGACACCGGGTTATCAAACACCATGGGCGGCCAGGCCCAGTTGCCGTCGTCCTTGATCTTCAGGTAGTTCAGGCTGCCGGCGTTGCAGGCGGCAATCTCGGGCTTGACGCGGCGGATGCAGGCCAAGGGGCCCGAAATATCCTTGCCCACCACACCGGTGGTCAGGTTGATGATGACGCCGGGGCAGGCTTCCCGAATGGCGTTGACCACCGACGCCATCACATCCGGATCCCAGGACGACATATGGCCCATGCCCTCTTCCTGGTTGCGCACATGCACATGCATGATGGATGCGCCCGCGTTGAAGGCGTCACGCGCCTCGGCCGCCATCTGGGCCGGCGTTACCGGTACCGGATGTTGCTTTGGATTGGTCAGTACGCCCGTCAAGGCGCACGTCAGAATTGCTTTTTCCATCATGTTTCCTCTTGGTCTGCCAGTTCAATTTCGATCAGCAAGGCACCCGATTCGACTTGCTCGCCGACTGTCACATGCAGCGCCACCACGGTGCCAGCGGCCTGCGCCGTCAGCCACATTTCCATCTTCATCGCCTCGACGCAGACCAGGGCCTGCCCCTCTTTGACCCCCTCGCCGACCGCAAACTGAATTTGCGTGACCTTGCCGGCCACAGGGGCTCGCGCCCGGGTGGCATCCGGCGCAGCGTCCTTGCTCGGGAATGGCGACACTTCATGGAAGACAAAGGAGGCACCGCCCAACGCGATATGCAACTCCTGCTGATGCCTGACTGCGACGGCGGTTCGCGTCACCCCATCGATCTCGAAGCGCAGGTCGCCCTCTTTGAAGTTGATGATCCGCACCACATGCGTTTCGCCGCCCAGCATGACGCTCACCCGCCCCGACCGATCCGGGTGAACACGCAGTGTTTGCGTGACCTCATCGCAGCGCACGGGAATATCAAACGCCGCCACGCTGTCGGCACGCCAGTTGGCACCGTTTTGCATTGCCAACGCCGCTGCCACCACCCACCAGGCCTCGTCGCCCGGCAGCGGACGCTGCAGCAGCGCCGCACCCTCCTCTTGCCACTGCTCAATCAGACGGGTGGTCATCGCCGCAGCCCGGAAGGTCGGATGATTCAGCAGGTCAGCCAGGAACCGGCCGTTGTTGCGAACTCCGAGCAGGGGCGCATTCTCCAGCGCGGCGCGCAAGCGCCGGATCGCGTCGTCGCGGTCACGACCATGCGCGATGATCTTGGCCACCATGGGGTCGTAGTAGGGCGAAATCTCACCGCCCTCTTCAATGCCATCGTCAATCCGCACGCCGGCAAACAGGGCCTGCTGTGGACGCCACCAGCGCACCGTTCCCGTTTGCGGCGCAAAACCGGCATACGGATCTTCCACATACAGGCGCGCCTCGATCGCGTGGCCCGTCAGCTTGACGTCGGCCTGACAGGCCGGCAGCGGCTGCCCCGCCGCCACCAGCAGTTGCCACTCCACCAGATCAAAGCCGGTCACCAACTCGGTCACCGGATGCTCGACCTGCAAGCGCGTGTTCATTTCCAGGAAATAGTGCTTGAGGTCGGCATCCACGATGAACTCCACCGTGCCCGCCCCGCGGTAGCCCACGGCCAGCGCCGCCGCGACCGCATCTTTGCCCATGGCCTCGCGCATTGCCGCACTCACCACGGGCGACGGCGCCTCTTCGATCACTTTTTGCCGTCTGCGCTGGGCCGTGCAGTCGCGTTCACCCAGATGCACGGCATTGCCGTGGTCATCGGCAAATACCTGAATTTCAATATGCCGCGCGTTGTCGATCACGCGCTCCAGCATCAGGGTGCCGTCGCCAAAGACGCTGTGCGCCTCGCGCCGGGCGGCGGCAATCGCCTGCGCGATGTCGTCTGGTGCCCGCACCAGGCGCATGCCACGACCGCCGCCGCCCGCCACCCCCTTGACCAGCAAGGGAAAGCCCAGTTTCAACGCTTCCTCAGTCAGACGCGCATCGTCCTGATCCTCGCCCAGGTAACCTGGCGCACAGGGCACACCGGCGGCCAGCATGCGGCGCTTGGCCAACGCCTTGTTACCCATGGCTTCAATGGCCGCAGGGGGCGGACCTATGAAAACCAGCCCGGCATCCAGGCAGGCCTGGGCAAAGCCCGCGTTTTCGCTCAGGAAGCCGTAGCCCGGGTGAATGGCGTCGGCACCGGTCTTGCGCGCGGCTTCGATCAAGGCCTCTACCCGCAGGTACGAATCGGCCGCGGCAGAGCCCCCGAGATGCACGGCTTCGTCGGCCAAACGGACATGCGGCGCGGCCTTATCAGCATCACTATGGACCGCCACGGTTCGGTAACCCAGGTTGCGCGCGGTTCGGATGACGCGACAGGCGATCTCGCCGCGATTGGCGATGAGAATTTTTGAGAAGGTCATTGCAACGCCCAAGTTGTCTTGCGCTTTGGCAGAAAGGCCAGCGCTCCCGCCAGCCCCTTTGGCCCTTCGGCTGCGCAGGGAAAAATGACGGCGGCCTCTTGCACCCAGTCTGAGGGTGCCGTCAGCCGTTCCGTTGCCATGAGTGCCTTGGTAGTGACGGCAAGTGCGCCATGCAACTCGGCCACCATGGCCGTGACAGCGCCTTGCGTATCGTTGGACGACTCAAGAAAATATGGCCCACAGCCCCCGTCTGCTCTACCTCAATAGCTTCTAAATTCATAGCATCCATCATTGCGCCTTGCCGGGCAGGGTGCCTTCTAGCTTGCAGATGATGCCCAACATGATTTCGTCGGCGCCGCCGCCGATCGAGATCAAGCGACTGTCACGATAAGCCTGCGAAATCGGGTTGTCCCAGGTGAAGCCCATACCGCCCCAATACTGCAGACAGCTGTCGGCCACCTCCCGGCTCAGGCGACCCGCCTTGAGCTTGGCCATGGAAGCCAGCTTGGTCACGTCCTGGCCCGAAATATAGGATTCGACCGCACGGTAGGTCAAGGCGCGCAAGGCCTCCACTTCGGTGCGCAACTCCGCCAGCCGGAAATGCACCACCTGGTTGTGCAGAATCGGCTTGCCAAAGGTCTGGCGCTGGCGGGTGTAGTCAATGGTTTGATCAATCAGCCGATCCAGCGAGCGCAAACAACCGGCGGCGCCGTACAGCCGCTCTTCCTGGAACTGCAACATCTGGAACATGAAACCCATGCCCTCCTGCCCGATAAGGTTGCGCTGGGGCACACGCACGTTGTCAAAAAACAGCTGCGCCGTGTCAGATGAGTCCATGCCAATCTTGTGGATCTTCTGCCGCGTGATACCCGGGCTGTCCAGGCGCACGATGATCAGCGACTTGTTCTTGTGCACCGGCCCATCGGAGGTATTGGCCAGCAGACAACACCAGTCCGCCTGCATGCCATTGGTGATCCACATCTTGGAGCCGTTGATGCGGTAGTCATCGCCGTCTTTTTGGGCTGTAGTCTTGAGGGCTGCCACATCGGAACCGCCCCCGGTTTCGCTCACGCCGATGCAGCCCACCATGTCACCCGCAATGCTTGGTGCAAGGAACTCGCGCCTGAGTTCATCTGAGCCAAACCGCGCCAGCGCCGGAGTGCACATATCCGTTTGCACCCCAATGGCCATCGGCACACCACCCGCGTTGCACTCGCCCAGCGCCTCCGCCATGACCATGGAATAACTGAAGTCCAGCCCCATGCCACCGAACTCAGTCGGGTACTTGATACCCAGCAGACCGAGGTCGCCCATCTTCTTGAACAGTTGATGTGCGGGAAACTGGCCCGCCGCTTCCCACTCGGGAAGATTCGGATTGATCTCCTTGGCCACAAACTTGCGTACCGTGTCTGCAATCTGCTCGTGCTCAGGGGTAAATTTCATGACAATCTTTCGTTCGAATAAACAACTGAAAATGACGGGTTGCCGCGTTACATGCGCGCCACCCCAAAAGTATTGGCGTGCAGCTGGCGACTTTGCGCCTCTTCCGCCAGCGCCAGACACAGCCCGAGAAGGCGACGCGTATCACGCGGGTCGATGATGCCGTCGTCCCACAAGCGCGCGGTGCCAAACAAGACGGCAGACTCTTTGTCCAGGCGCAGCCGCAGGCCGTCTGACATGGCCTTCAGGGCGTCTTCGTTGGCCGTCATGCCGGTGCGTTCAATCTTGGCCCGATTGAGAATATCCATCACCTTGGCGGCCTGCGCGCCGCCCATCACCGCCGTGCGGGCCGTGGGCCAGGAGAAGATGAAACGCGGATCAAAACCCCGGCCGCACATGCCATAGTTGCCGGCGCCATAGGAACCGCCCAGCACCACCGTGAACTTGGGCACCCGCGCATTGGCGACCGCCTGAATCATCTTGGAGCCATGCTTGATGGCACCGCTACGCTCGGCCACCGAGCCCACCATGTAGCCGGTCGTGTTTTGCAGAAAAATCAGTGCTGTGCCGCTTTGGTCACACAACTGGATGAACTGAGCCGCCTTGGTGGAACCGCTGGGTTGAATCGGGCCGTTGTTGCCCAGAATGCCCACCAGATGACCCTGCACGCGGGCTTGGCCGCACATCATCTCGCTGGCATACTCGGCCTTGAACTCCAGAAAATCAGAGCCATCCACCAGGCGCGCAATCACCTCGCGCACATCGTAGGGCTCGCGCTCGTCGGCAGGCACGATGCCCATCAAATCCTGCTCGTCGTACAAGGGCTCGACAAAGTTTGCGACAGGCGGCGCCAGATCCCACTTCAACTTATCCAGCACTTCACGCGCCATGCCAATGGCATGGGCATCGTCTTCACACAAATATTCTCCCAGGCCCGTCACTTGCGCATGGGTCTCGGCGCCGCCCAGCTCATCCTCAGTGCAGTCCTCGCCAATCGCCGCCTTCACCAGCGGCGGCCCCGCCAGGAAGATATTGGAGCGCCCGCGCACCAGAATCACATAGTCCGATAGGCCAGGCAGGTAAGCACCACCGGCCGTCGAGGACCCGTGCACCACTGAAATCTGCGGCAGCCCCTGCGCCGACATGCGCGCCTGGTTGGCAAAGCTGCGCCCGCCTTCAATAAAAATTTCGCTCTGGTACATCAGGTTCGCGCCACCGCTTTCCACCAGGTAGATGACAGGCAACTTGTTCTCACGCGCAATCTCCTGCGCGCGCAAGGCCTTGCGCAACCCCATCGGCGCCACCGTGCCGCCCTTGACCGCACTGTCACTCGCAGAGATCAGGCAGCGCCGGCCCGCCACCACCCCAATGCCAACAATGGAGCCCCCACCCAGCACCGCCTTGTTGCCATCGTCATCGTGCATGTTGAGCCCGGCCAGGCGACTGAGCTCGAGGAACGGCGATCCACGATCCAACAGTCGCGCCACCCGTTCCCGTGGCAACAACTGGCCGCGCGCCTCGAACTTGCCGCGCTTGGATTCGGACTCGGCAATCACCCTCTGCTCCAGGCGCTGGACTTCCGCGAGCAGTTCACGCATGCGCTGCGCGTTGACACCAAATGCATCGGATTTGGCATTGATTTTTGAACGAATTACCGGCATTGGATGTGATCCTCTTGATGGCTTCAAATTAGACATAAAGGTAACGTTAACGTCAACTTGATTTCGTATAGGTATTTCCCCTGTACGCCACGTCCTGCAGTGCTGATAGCATTCCTCTGCCGTCCATGTCCGTGCATTTGACGCCCACTATTTACAAGGAAACCCATGAACCTGGAAGCCTGCACCGAAGCGATTCGCACCAAGGTCGGCACCGACAGCGGCCTTGCCGCCACCCTCAAATTTGACTGCGGCGCGGATGGCGTCATTTACATTGACGCAAACGCCACACCCAACACTGTGAGCAACGCCAACACCGAGGCCGAATGCACCGTCGGCATCACGCTCGACAACCTGAACGCCCTGCTCGCAGGCGATCTGGAACCCACCACCGGGTTCATGATGGGAAAACTCAAGGTCTCCGGTGACATGAGCGTCGCCATGCGTCTGCAGCGCGTCATCTGATTTTTATTTTTCGGACCGCAGGCGTGGCCTCAACCATCTCTCCGCCCAAGGCGCCGCGAGCACGCAACAAGCGTGTCGTCGCGGCCGCTCCGCCCACTCAGAATGACGCACAGGCTTTTGTCGATTCCCATCGTGACGAGGGAACCGCGGAACTGTTTGGTATTACCGAGCTGTGCAAGGAGTTCGGCATCACCTTGCGCGCCCTGCGGTTTTATGAAGACAAGGGCTTGCTGGCACCGCGGCGCATCAACGGAGCGCGCGTGTACACCCGGCGCGACCGCGCCCGACTGGCGCTCATCCTGCGGGCCAAGGCCATTGGCTCACCGCTGTCAGAGATCAAACGCTACCTGGATTTGTATGGCGATCACGGCGAGGGCCGAGTGCAACAGCTCAGGTACGTGATTGAGCGCACCGATGCCGCCATTCAGGAATTGGAGCAAAAGCGCACCCAGATTGACGAAACGCTGGCCGAGTTGCGTGTCATCAATGCCAGCTGCCGCAAGCATCTGGAAGCCCGCCAGCGATCCGAGAAAATTTAATGGCTAATCTGGCTCTAGCCCGCATGGGTATTGCGCAAGAAGCTACTGTTTTTATAGCAACTACCGAACAATCGCGAAATGAGATGGTGGGCCGTCACAGACTTGAACTGTGGGCCACGCCCATTTCACCGTCATTGATCGATGGACTTGGCATTACTGTAAGCGGTCTATTAACCGCGTCCCTTGCGCGGCGTGCTCAGATGTGATTGGGG
>DAITMI010000059.1:0-18066 GCA_036835225.1 Rhodoferax sp.
GTAGAGGACTTTCACCTCCAAGTAAGTACGCCCTGCCGGGCGCACCAAAAAAAAACGCTGCGCGCGCGTCCCGGGAGACGTGGATTCGCCCTGGAGAGAAAGGTTTTGTTACAGCTGTGTTGCATGCATCCCTGAAAAGTATTGCATTTCCATGTCATCGGGGGCATAGTGAATGCGTCGGTAGTATTTTTTTGTGTTTTGGTTTGTGTGCTGTCTGTATACTGCGGGCAGCTTTTTCAACCCCGAGAGCAACAGGAGGCTATTTATGAATTTGACGATCAGCGGTCATCACCTCGAGGTCACCCCAGCGCTGCGCAGTTACGTTACCAGCAAGCTTGATCGGATCGTTCGGCATTTTGACCAGGTCGTAGATGTCAAAGTGCTGCTCACGGTGGAAAAACAAAAGGAAAAGGAACGAAGGCAAAGAGCGGAGTGCAATATTCATGTCAAGGGCAATGACATGTTTGCCGAGAGTTCACACGCTGATTTGTACGCGGCCGTGGATGAGTTGGTGGACAAACTTGATCGCCAGGTCGTCCGACACAAAGATCGTTTGCAGAATCATCATCACGATGCACCAAAACGGTTGATGTGAGACCGCCAACGTAGGTGCCAGCCAAGCCGCCCGTTCAAGCGAGCGGCTTTTTTTTGTCCGCAATGGCTTGGGTGCATAATCTGAACCGAATTATGAATCGACTCGCGTCCATCCTGTCCGTTGCACAAGTGCTTGTGCATGTTGATGCCACCAGCAAGAAGCGGGCTTTTGAAGAAGCGGGCTTGCTGTTCGAAAACCTTCATGGCCTCAGTCGGTCACTGGTCACTGACAGCCTATTTTCCCGAGAGCGACTGGGATCAACCGGCCTGGGCCATGGCGTTGCCATTCCGCATGGACGCATCAAGGGCCTCAAGGCGCCGATGGCAGCGATACTCCAATTGGCACAGCCCATCGGCTTTGATGCCCCGGATGAGCAAGCGGTCAGCTTGCTGATTTTTCTGCTGGTGCCCGAGGCGGCGACGCAAAAGCATCTGGAAATCCTGTCGGAGATTGCCGAAATGCTCAGCGATGCAAGTTTGCGTGAAAAACTTGCCGCCAGTGAAAACGCAGCTGAGCTGCATGCGCTCATCGCCAAATGGCAATCGGCACAAGTGACCTGATCGCGGTCAGCCCACATACCTCTGCTGCCACTGGATCCCGCTTTGAAACCTACTGTCGTCAGCGCCGATGTCTTATTCGAAGAGTTCCGCGGCACCCTGCAGTGGGAGTGGCTGGCGGGTCTGGGCGCTTCCGAGCGCCGCTTTGATGAGGTGGCGGTGCGTGCAGCCCGCTCCGGCGCTGATCTGGTGGGCTACCTCAACTACATTCATCCTTATCGCGTCCAGATCTTGGGGCAGCGCGAGATTGCCTACCTCACCAACGCGACGCCGGAGGATTGCGCCCGCCGGATTTCACGCATTGTGACGCTGGAGCCGCCGGTGCTGGTGCTGGCCGATGGGCAGGTCGCACCGCAAGCCCTGTTGTCAATGTGCGAACAGGCCCAAATTCCCATGTTTGCGACGCAGGGCTCATCGGCGTTTGTGATTGATGTGCTGCGCGCCTACCTGTCCAAGCATTTTGCCGACCGCAGCACGATGCACGGCGTGTTCATGGACATTCTCGGTCTGGGCGTGCTGATCACGGGCGAATCGGGGCTTGGCAAGAGTGAGTTGGGGCTGGAGCTGATCTCGCGTGGCAACGGATTGGTGGCCGATGACGCAGTGGACCTGTTTCGCATCAATCAGGACACCATCGAAGGCCGCTGTCCCGAGTTGCTGATGAACCTGCTGGAAGTGCGGGGTATTGGTCTGCTCGATATCCGTGGCATCTTCGGTGAAACAGCCGTTCGGCGAAGGATGCGGCTCAAGCTCATCGTCCATCTGGTGCGCCGCGAAACGATGGAGCGCGACTACGAGCGCATTCCGTATGAGCCGCTGACCCAGGACGTGTTGGGGGTTCCCGTGCGCAAAGTGGTGATTCAGGTGGTGGCCGGCCGCAACATTGCCGTGCTGGTAGAAGCAGCGGTACGCAACACCATTCTGCAGCTGCGCGGGATTGACACTTACCAGGAGTTTGTCGAGCGTCACCGCAAGGCGATGGACGCGGCGGAATGAGGTGCGGGTGAGTTGTGGCCGGAATAGGAGGCGCGTCGAAGGCGCTTTTTTTACCCTGGGCCGCGCGTGGATACGGGTCGGTCGGGGCACTTGTCCCTGACACAGTGGGCGTAAAGGCTCAAGGCGTGGTCGGCAATGGCAAAGCCCTTGGTCTTGGCGACGGCGTGCTGCCGCTTCTCAATTTCTTCATCGTAAAACTCTTCCACTTTGCCGCAATCCAAGCACACCAGATGGTCGTGATGCTGTCCCTCGTTCAGCTCATAAACCGCCTTGCCACTCTCAAAATGGCTACGACTCAGAATGTCGGCTTGCTCGAACTGGGCCAGGACACGGTACACCGTGGCCAGACCGACATCGGAGCGATCCTCCAGCAAGACGCGGAATACATCCTCGGCCGTCATGTGACGCTGGCCGCCCTTCTGGAATATTTCCAGTATTTTCAGCCGAGGCAAGGTCGCCTTGAGTCCGGTGCTTTTCAGTTCGTCAATATTGGTCATGGAGGTCTCTCTCTTGCCCGCAGGCGGGCTGCTCTCGCAGGTACAGCCGGTACAATGGCCTGATCATATCGCCACACTTCACCCCATGTCTGATTTTCAACGCCGTAGTGCCTGTTTAAGTCTGCTCGTCGCCGCGAGCGCAAGCTTGGTGGCTTGTGGCACCCTGAATGGGGCCAGCACCAGTATTGCCAGTATTGTCACGCCGTACAAAATGGACATTGTCCAAGGCAATTTTGTATCGAAAGAACAAGCGGAGGCGGTCAAACCGGGCATGAGCCGGGCGCAGGTGCGCGATATTCTGGGCACGCCCTTGTTGACCAGTGTTTTCCATGCCGACCGCTGGGACTATGTGTTCACCTTCAAGCGCCAGGGTGTGGCGCCGCAGGCGCGCAAAGTCACCGTCTTTTTCAAGGGTGACGCGCTGGAGCGTATTGACGCCGATCCTTTGCCCACGGAAGCCGAGTTCGTGGCTTCACTGGATTCGGGGCGCAAATCCGGAAAAGTGCCGGTGTTGGAGATGACGCCAGAGAGTTTGCAGCAGTTGCCAGCCCCGGCGAAAAGTGCCGAGACCACGCCGCTGCCAGCCCTGCCCGCGAGTTACCCGCCGCTGGAGCCCGTGGCCCGCTGAGTTAGCTTGTTCCACCATGACTCAAAACATGATCCATCGAATCGCCATTGCGGGCGCCTCCGGACGTATGGGACAGATGCTGATCGAGGCCGTCCGTGCGGCCGATGATTGTGAGTTGACCGGGGCGCTTGATGTCGCTGCCAGCCCTGCCATTGGCACCGACGCGATGGCGTTTCTCGGGCATACCAGTGGGGTGACGATCACCGCTGACCTGGGTGCAGGCCTGAAAAATTCCCATGTCCTGATTGACTTCACCCGGCCGGAAGGCACCTTGGCGCATTTGCGGGTTTGCCGTGACTTGGGCGTCAATGCGGTAATTGGCACCACCGGCTTCAGCGACGCACAAAAGACCGAGATTGCGGCGGCGGCGCAGGACATCGCCATTGTGATGGCGCCCAACATGAGCGTGGGGGTGAATGTCACGCTCAAGCTGCTTGAAATGGCGGCCAAGGCCTTGTCCACCGGTTATGACATTGAGATCATTGAGGCGCATCATCGCCACAAGGTCGATGCCCCGTCCGGCACGGCGCTGAAAATGGGCGAAGTGATTGCCGAGGCACTGGGGCGCGATTTGAAAGAATGTGCGGTGTATGCCCGTGAGGGCGTGACCGGCGAACGCGATCCGTCGTCCATTGGCTTTGCCACCATTCGCGGCGGCGACATTGTCGGCGACCACACCGTGTTGTTTGCGGGCATCGGTGAGCGCATAGAGATTAGCCACAAGTCGTCCAGCCGTGCCACCTATGCGCAAGGCAGTCTGCGCGCGGCGCGCTTTCTCGCGGCTCAAAAAACCGGCTTGTTCGACATGTTTGACGTGCTCAAACTGAGATGAACGCGGTCCAGTTGTTTTTGCAGGGCGACGTGGTGACCCAAGCGGTGGCATTGCTGTTGCTGTCCATGTCGGTGGGCAGTTGGGTCGTCATCCTGTGGAAAGCGTGGTTGCTGCACCGGGCCAGCGGCGATGTGGTGCGCTGCGTGGCGGCGTTCTGGAGTTCCCCCTCGGCGGACGAGGCGCTGCACAAATTAACGGCTTTTGACCGGGAAGCCCTCGTCTTACCTCTGGTTATTGCTACAAAAATTGAAGCAAACGGCACGCTGGCGGCGGCCGGTGACAAATCGCAGCAGCTGACCCGGGTGCTGCGCGACGCCCTGCACGCAGCCCTGGCCAAACTGCAGTATGGCCAAGTGTTGCTGGCCACGGTGGGGGCTACCGCGCCGTTTGTCGGTCTGCTGGGCACGGTGTGGGGTATCTATCATGCCCTCATCGGCATTGCGAATACCGGCCAGGTCACGATCGACAAGATCTCCGGTCCGGTGGGCGAAGCCCTCATCATGACGGCGGCCGGCCTGGCGGTGGCCATTCCGGCCGTGCTGGGCTACAACGTGCTGGGCCGCGCGATCGGCCGGATTGAGGCCGAGCTGGAAGGGTTTGCCCGCGACCTGCGCGAGCTGGCCGCCAGCCAGCCCGTTTGGCAGGCTTGAGCTGACCGGGGCAAGACATGTCTTTTGGCCGCCTCGAACGCACCCCTGGCCCGCAGCCGATGAGCGAGATCAACATGACGCCGCTGGTGGACGTGATGCTGGTGCTGGTGGTGATTTTCATCCTCACGGCGCCGCTGCTGGCGAGCTCCATCAAGCTGGACCTGCCCAAGACGGACGCCGCCCCAACCGGTCAGGCGCCGAAGTTCGTGACGGTGGTGGTGGACAAAGCCGGCCACGCCTTCCTCAACGACGCGCCGCTTGATTTGTCCGAACTGGCGCAGCAGCTGCAGCACATGGCAAAACTGAATCCCGAGACTGAAGTGCAGCTGCGCGCCGATGCCGCCGTGCCCTACGGCCGGATCGTGGAAGTCATGGGGACGGCACAAAAAGCCGGCTTGAACCGGATTGGTTTTGTGACCGACGCAACCATCAAGCGCCAACCTTGAAATATGGGGGGGCAGCGCGTGCGCACTTCGTGTCGCGGCGGTCTGTCCCGCAAGCCATAAAATCGGGTGATTGCGATCCGTTGATCGCCTGAGAGTGAATTCAAATGCAAGAAAAATACAACCATCTCGACGTTGAGCAAGCCGCGCACAGCCACTGGACCGCGGTGGACGCCTACCGTGTGCGCGAGGACGCGTCCAGGAAGAAGTTTTACGCCTGCTCCATGCTACCCTACCCCAGCGGCAAGCTGCACATGGGCCATGTGCG
Organism: Rhodoferax sp.; assembly: GCA_036835225.1. GTDB lineage: Bacteria > Pseudomonadota > Gammaproteobacteria > Burkholderiales > Burkholderiaceae_C > Rhodoferax. The sequence continues at coordinate 5,467 of DAITMI010000059.1, forward strand.
CAACTACACCATCAACGACATGCTCACGCGCTACCTGCGCATGAACGGCTACAACGTGCTGATGCCGATGGGCTGGGACGCCTTTGGGCTGCCGGCCGAGAATGCGGCGTTGAAGAACGGTGTGCCGCCGGCCCAGTGGACCTACGACAACATCGCCTACATGAAGAAGCAGATGCAGGCGATGGGTTTGGCCGTTGACTGGAGCCGTGAGGTGGCCACTTGCGATCCGAGTTACTACAAGTGGAACCAGTGGTTGTTTTTGAAGATGCTGGAAAAAGGCATCGCCTACCGCAAGACCCAGGTCGTCAATTGGGATCCGGTGGACCAGACCGTGCTGGCCAACGAACAGGTGATCGACGGCAAGGGCTGGCGCACGGGTGCCACGGTGGAAAAGCGCGAGATTCCGGGCTATTACCTCAAGATCACCGACTACGCCGAAGAGTTGCTGGAGCACGTGAAAACGGGTTTGCCCGGCTGGCCCGAGCGCGTCAAGCTGATGCAGGAAAACTGGATTGGCAAGTCGGAGGGCGTGCGCTTTGCCTTCCTGCATGACATCCAGGATGAATCCGGCCAGCTGATTGACGGTGGCCGCATGTATGTCTTCACCACGCGGGCCGACACCATCATGGGCGTCACTTTTTGTGCGATCGCGCCCGAGCATGCGCTGGCGGCGCACGCCGCCCGGACCAATCCGAAGCTGGCCGCCTTCATTGAAGAGTGCAAAAAGGGCGGCACCACCGAGGCCGAGCTGGCGGTACGGGAAAAGGAGGGCATGCCGACCGGCTTGTTTGTCACACATCCTTTGTCGGGACACAAAGTTGAAGTCTGGGTCGGCAACTACGTGCTGATGAGCTACGGCGACGGCGCGGTCATGGGCGTGCCCGCGCATGATGAGCGTGACTTTGCCTTTGCCAAGAAATATGGTATTCCCATCATGGAGGTGGTGTTGATTGACGGCCTGGAGTACGACTACGACCAATGGCAGGACTGGTACGGCGACAAACAGCGCGGCGTCACCATCAATTCCGACAGTTTCAGTGGCTTGCCCTACAAGGACGCGGTCAATGCCGTGAGCCATGCCCTGCAACTCAAGGGTCTGGGCGAGAAAAAAACCACTTGGCGCCTGCGTGATTGGGGCGTGAGCCGCCAGCGCTACTGGGGCACGCCGATTCCCATCATCCATTGCCCGGTGCACGGCGCCGTGCCGGTGCCGGAAAAGGATTTGCCGGTGGTGCTGCCGCAGGACTGCGTGCCGGACGGCTCCGGCAACCCGCTGCACAAGCATGAGGGCTTCCATGCCGGCGTGGTTTGCCCGATTTGTGGCGTGAGCGCACGGCGCGAGACCGACACCATGGACACCTTTGTGGACTCCAGCTGGTACTACATGCGCTACTGCGATCCGAAAAACGAGCAGGCCATGGTCGGCGCGGGCGCGGACTACTGGATGCCGATGGACCAGTACATCGGCGGCATTGAGCATGCCATCCTGCACCTGCTTTATGCCCGTTTCTGGACCAAGGTCATGCGCGATCTCGGGCTGGTGAAAGTCGATGAGCCCTTCACCAAGCTGCTGACGCAGGGCATGGTGCTGAATCACATTTACTCACGCAAGGCCGACAAGGGCGGCATCGAGTACTTCTGGCCGCAGGAGGTGGAAGACATCCAGGACGCGACCGGCAAGGTCGTTGGCGCCAAACTGCGACAAGCCAAGGGCGACCTGCCCGCCGGCACGCTCATTACCTACGAAGGCGTGGGCACCATGAGCAAAAGCAAGAACAATGGCGTCGATCCGCAGGACCTGATCGAGCGCTACGGTGCCGACACCGCGCGCCTGTACACCATGTTCACGGCCCCACCCGAGGCGACGCTGGAGTGGAACGATGCCGGCGTGGAGGGCTCTTACCGCTTCCTGCGCCGAGTCTGGAACTTTGGCGTCAAGCAGTCTGCTATTGATACAGGAGCTGCTTACCCTGGTGGAACGCGGGCTACAGGCCCAAAAGATATAAATTTCAGCAAGGAAGCCAAAACGCTGCGGCTGGAAATCCACACCGTCTTCAAGCAGATTGACTATGACTACCAGCGCATGCAATACAACACGGTGGTGTCGGGCGCGATGAAGTTGCTCAATGCGCTGGAGAACTTCAACGACGACGGCGCCAGCGGCAGCCGGGCGGCGGTGCGCGAAGGGTTTGGCATGTTGCTGCGCGCCATCTACCCGGCCACGCCCCACCTGACGCATGCGCTGTGGACGGAACTGGGCTACACCGCGCAGTACGGCGACTTGCTGGATGCGCCCTGGCCAGTGGCGGATGAAGCCGCCCTGCTGCAAGATGAGATTGAGCTGATGCTGCAGATCAATGGCAAACTGCGCGGCGCCATCGTGGTGCCGGCGGGCGCGACCAAGGCCGAGATCGAACAGGCGGCGATGCGCAGCGAGATTTTTCTGCGACTGGCCGAAGGCGCGGCCCCCAAGAAGGTCATTGTGGTGCCGGGGCGCTTGGTCAATCTGGTGGTGTGAGGCCATGAGCATGAAACGGCGCTCCCTTGTCGCATTGCTGGGGCCGGTCAGCCTGGTCGGTATCGCATTGGCCGGCTGCGGCTTCAAGCTGCGCGGCCCGCAAAACTATACTTTTCAGACCCTGGCGGTGATGCCGAACCCGGGCGGGCCGCTGGCCATCGAGCTACGCCGTTCTTTTGGCGACACGGTGCGGGTGCTGGCGCGCCATGAGCCGCTGACGCTGGCGCAAGTTGTGCTCGACATCCTGCAGGAACAGCGCGAAAAAACCGTGGTCGGGGTCAGTAGCTCGGGCCAGGTGCGTGAGTTGCAGCTGCGCATCCGGGTGAAATTCAGGGTGCGCAACCACGAAGGCCAGGACTTGACGCCTGAGGCTGAAATTGTGCAACAGCGCGACATCAGTTTCAATGAATCTGCCGTGCTGGCCAAGGAAGCGGAGGAGGCGCTGCTGTACCGGGACATGCAAAGCGACATCGTGCAGCAGCTCCTGCGTCGCCTGGCGAGCGTGAAGTAAATAACGCGTGGGACAGACCACCGTGATGCGCCGCGAACCAGCGCTGTCCCCGACCGAAGCCGTATGCAGCTAGCCCCGAATCAACTCACGGCCCATTTGCAGAAAGGCCTGAAAAGTCTGTACACCCTGCATGGCGACGAGCCCCTGCTGATCCAGGAGGCGGCCGATGCTATTCGCAGTTTCGCCCGCACGCAAGGCTTCACTGAACGTAGCTCGCATACCGTGGCCGGGGCCCACTTCGACTGGAGCGAGGTGCTGGCGGCCGGCGGCTCCTTGAGCCTGTTTGCCGACAAACAGATAGTCGAGCTGCGGATTCCCTCCGGCAAACCCGGCAAGGAGGGCAGTACCGCACTGCAACAACTGGCCGAACAAGCACGCGGCAACGACTCAACCCTCACGCTCGTCATGCTGCCGCGCCTGGACAAACTGACCAAAAGCGGCGCCTGGTTTGCGGCACTGGAGAGTTTCGGCGTCACACTGCAGGTCGAGCCGGTCGAGCGCAACGCCCTGCCGCAGTGGATTGCGCAGCGGCTCGCCCACCAAGGCCAGCGGGTCGCCGCCGGTGAAGAGGGGCAGCGCACGCTGCAGTTTTTTGCCGACCGGGTGGAAGGCAATTTGCTGGCGGCGCATCAGGAAATTCAGAAGCTGGCCCTGTTGTTCGCGCCCGGCGAGCTGACATTTGACCAGATTGAGAGCGCCGTGCTGAACGTGGCGCGCTATGACGTATTCAAACTGTCCGAAGCGGTGCTGGCCGGCCAGTCTGCCCGGGTGCAGCGCATGCTGGATGGCCTGAGAGCCGAAGGCGAGGCCGAGGTGCTGGTGCACTACACCCTGAGCGAAGACATTCGCGCGCTCAAGCGGGTCAAGGACGCGATGGCGCAGGGCCGCCCCCTGCCCATGGCCCTGCGCGAGCAGCGCGTGTGGGGGGCCAAAGAACGCTTGTTTGAGCGCGTGCTGCCGCGCTTGAGTGAGGCGACTTTGGCCGAGCTGCTGCAGGCGGCGCACCTGGTGGATGGGATTGTGAAGGGCCTGAAACGGCCTGACTGGCCAAGCGACAACTGGCAAGCCTTGCACCGGCTGGCGATGCTGCTGTGCCGCCAATGCGCTACGCAGGCGCCTGCGCCGCGCGCGAGGTAGCTGATTCATCCCGTGAGAAAATGAAGCATGAACGCCCTCAACATCGTCGACTACACCCAGGCTCTTGGTTTTAAGGCAAAAGTGGCTTCAGCCCTCATGGCTAAAGCGCAGACAGCTACTAAAAATAGAGCACTTCGCATACTGGCCGAGTTGCTGCGGGCCAGCGTGCAGCCGCTGCAAATTGACAACGCCAAGGACATTGAGCGCGCCCGGACGGCGGGCCTGGCCGCGCCGATGGTGGACCGACTCAAACTCAGTCCGCAGGTGATCGAGACCATCGCCCAAGGTTGTGAGCAGCTCGCGGCCATGCCGGATGTGATCGGTGAAATCATCGGCATGAAGCAGCAGCCCAGTGGCATCCGGGTCGGGCAAATGCGGGTGCCGATTGGCGTCTTTGGCATGATCTTCGAGAGCCGCCCCAATGTGACGATTGAGGCCGCCAGCCTGTCGATCAAGAGCGGCAACGCCTGTATTTTGCGCGGCGGCTCGGAGGCGATTGAGTCCAACAAGGCGCTGGCGAAATTGGTGCAGCAGGCGCTGGAGGCCAGTGGTTTGCCCGCCGATGCGGTGCAGTTGGTGCAAACCACCGACCGCGAGGTGGTGGGGCAGCTCATCACCATGCCGCAGTATGTGGACGTGATCATTCCGCGCGGCGGCAAGGGCTTGATTGAGCGCATCAGCCGCGATGCCAAGGTGCCGGTCATCAAGCACCTGGATGGCAATTGCCATGTGTATGTGGATGATCCCTGTGACCTCGAGATGGCGGTTCGGGTGGCGGACAACGCCAAGACCAGCAAATACAGCCCGTGCAACGCCGCCGAAGGCCTGTTGGTAGCGCGTGGCGTGGCGCCTAAGTTCTTGCCGCTGATTGGCAAGATTTACGCCGACAAGGGCGTGGAGATGCGTTGCGATGCCGAGGCGCTGGCGCTGCTGGCCACGCTGCCCGGCACGCAGCTGAGGACCGCCACCGAGCAGGACTGGTACGAGGAATACCTGGCCCCCATCATCAGCATCAAGGTCGTTGACGGTGTGGACCAGGCCATTGCCCACATCAACCAGTATTCATCGCATCACACCGATGCGATCATCACGCGCGACCACATGCACGCGCAGCAGTTTCTGCGTGAGGTGGATTCGGCCAGCGTCATGGTGAACACCAGCACCCGCTTTGCCGATGGTTTTGAGTTTGGCCTGGGGGCTGAAATCGGCATCAGCACCGACAAATTCCACGCCCGCGGCCCGGTCGGCATTGAGGGTCTGACCTCGCTCAAGTATGTGGTGCTGGGTGACGGCGAAGTGCGGGTCTAAGCAGATTTGCGGCGCATGATGACATAAATCATGTGCTGTTGCCGGATTTTCGGTACCGTTCTTGCAAGCGGGGGTGGCCGCCCCCAAATCCTGCAATAAGTCCAGTTTTCCAACGTCTTACCTACAAGAGGGCCGCATGGTTCCACATCTCGTCACCGCGCTTACCGGCCCCATCAACGAACTTGAGCAACGTATTCTGGATTCGATGCCCGCCATCGAGCGCTGGTTCCGGCTGGAATGGATGGAGCATACGCCGCCGTTTTACAGCTCAGTGGACGTGCGCAATGCCGGTTTCAAGCTGGCGCCGGTGGACACCAATTTGTTTCCCGGCGGTTGGAACAACCTGACACCGGAGATGCTGCCACTGGCAGTGCAGGCGGCGATGGCGGCGATCGAGAAAATCTGCCCGGAGGCGCGCAACCTGCTGCTGATTCCCGAGAATCACTCCACCAACACGTTTTACCTGTCCAGCGTGGCGCAGTTGCGGCGCATCTTCCACATGGCGGGCCTGAACGTGCGCATCGGCTCGATTGACCCCGCGATCAAGAAAACCACCATAGTGGAGTTGCCCAACGGCGAAAGCGTGACGCTGGAGCCTGTCATCCGCGGCAAGCGCCGCCTGGGCGTCAAGGACTTTGATCCCTGCACCATTCTGCTGAACAATGATCTGCGGGCGGGCGTGCCGGGCATTCTGGAAGACATTCACGAGCAATACCTGTTGCCGCCGTTGCACGCAGGCCGGTCGACGCGGCGCATGAGCAAACATTTCAAGTGCTACGAAGAAGTGGCCAAGCGCTTGGGCAAGTTGCTGGGGGTTGACCCGTGGCTGATCAACCCCTTGTTTGAGAAATGTGGGGCGGCCAAACTGGCTGAGGGCGCGGGCATGGAATGCCTGAGCAGCAATGTCGATGCCCTGCTGACCAAAATTCGCCGCAAATACAAGGAATATGGCATCAAGGAGAAACCATTCGTGGTGGTGAAGGCCGACAACGGCACCCATGGGATGGGCATCGTGACGGTACGTGATGCCAAAGACCTGGAGGCGCTGAGCCTCAAAGTTCAAAGCAAAATGAGCGGCACGCGGGACGGTCAGCCCGCCTGTGACATCCTGATTCAGGAAGGCGTGCTGACCAAGGAACGGATGCATGACGCGGTGGCCGAGCCGGTGGTTTACATGATGGACCGCTATGTAGTGGGCGGCTTTTATCGTATACATGCTGACCGCGGCGTCGATGAAAACCTCGATGCGCCGGGATCGAGTTTCGTGCCATTGGCTTTTGAGCAGAGTGCGCGCTTACCTCAACCCGGCATCAAGCCTGGCGCCAGCGCCCCCAACCGCTTCTACATGTACGGCGTGGTGGGGCGTCTGGCCATGCTGGCGGCCAGCTATGAGTTGGAAGCGACGGACCCGGACGCCGAGGTGTACGAATAGGCGCAGCCCTTGCAGAGCGTCTCCTGCCGGCTGTAGTTGTTGCACTGCAACAACTCTGCGATTTGTGAAAATTAGAGCCTGGCGTCCTCTTGCAAGTCTGACTAGCAGGCGCAAAATGGCATTCCTCAATGGAATGGAACCCTGGCTTGCGCTTCAAGCGGGGTGAACTTGTGTCAGCATCCAAATCGTCCCTCACCGCGCTCACGCTGGGCGCCATCGGCGTTGTTTACGGCGATATCGGCACCAGCGTGCTGTACGCGGTCAAAGAAGTGTTTGGCTCCGGCCATGTTCCCTTCACCCCCGACAATGTCTATGGCATTCTGTCCATCTTTTTCTGGACCCTGACGGTCATCATCTCGCTCAAGTACGTCTCGCTGGTGTTGCGTGCCGACAACAACGGCGAGGGTGGCCTAGTCGCCATGCTGGCCTTGGCGTCGCAGTCCGTCAAGGACAAACCCAAGTTGCGGCGCGTGCTGCTGATCGTCGGCATTTTTGGCACCTGCCTGTTCTATGGTGACGGCGTGATCACGCCGGCCATCTCGGTGCTGTCCGCCGTGGAGGGGTTGGAGATCATCTCGCCGGCGTTCAAGAAGTATGTGATCCCCCTGACGCTGGTCATCCTGTTTGGCCTGTTCGCCGTGCAAAAGCGCGGTACCACCGGCATCGGCAAGTTTTTTGGGCCGATCACCGTGGTGTGGTTCCTCTGCATTGCGGCGCTGGGCGTGGCGCAAATCATCACCCACCCCACCATTTTGTGGGCCATCAGTCCGCATTACGCGCTCGGCTTCATGTGGCACAACCCGGGCACCACCTTCATCATTCTGGGCGCGGTAGTCTTGTGCGTGACGGGGGGCGAGGCGCTCTATGCCGACATGGGCCATTTTGGCAAGAAGCCAATCCGGTTGGCTTGGTTTTCAGTCGTCATGCCCTGCCTCACCCTCAATTACTTTGGGCAGGGCGCTTTGTTGTTGAACAACCCCGCCGCAGTGAAGAACCCGTTTTACATGATGGCCCCGGATTGGGCGCTGATCCCTTTGGTCGTTTTGGCCACCATGGCCACGGTGATTGCGTCGCAGGCTTTGATCTCGGGCGCCTTCAGCGTCACCAAACAAGTCATCCAGCTGGGCTACCTGCCGCGCCTGCAGGTCTTGCACACCAGTGTGAAGGACACCGGGCAGATCTACCTGCCGTTCATCAACTGGGGCCTGTTTGTGGCCATTGTGCTGGCCGTGGTGATGTTCCGCTCATCGAGCAACCTGGCGTCAGCCTATGGCATTGCGGTCACGCTGGACATGCTGATCACGACCGTGCTGACCTTTTTCGTGCTGCGCTACAGCTGGAAGTACCCGCTGGCGTTATGCATCGGGGCCACCGGATTTTTCTTTGCGGTGGACCTGGCCTTCTTCAGCTCCAACATGATGAAGCTGTTTGATGGCGGCTGGTTCCCCCTCATGATCGGGGGCTCCATCTTCATGCTCATGCTGACCTGGAAAGATGGCCGGCGCCTGATGACGGACAAACTGCGGGTCGATGCCATTGACCTGCCCAGTTTTCTGGAGGCGGTGTTTGTCAGCCCGCCGGTGCGGGTGGAGGGTACGGCGGTGTTTCTCACGGCCGAGCCCGGCACGGTGCCCAATGCGCTGTTGCATAACCTGAAGCACAACAAGGTATTGCATGAGAACAACCTGTTTGTCACGGTGCGCAACCACGAGGTGCCTTGGATCGGCATGGCGAAGCGCCTGACGATCGAATCGCTCGGGCACGATTGCTGGCAGGTGATTGTGAATTACGGCTTCAAGAACGACCCCGACCTGCCCAAGGCCTTGCAGCAAATCAAGGGCCGCGGCTGTGAGCTCGACCCGATGACCACCAGCTACTTCCTGTCGCGCGACATCGTGGTACCGACGATCGGCAGCGGCATGGCGCCGTGGCGCGAGAAGCTGTTTGCGCAAATGCACCACAATGCCAGTGCGGCGGCGGAGTTTCTGAACCTGCCCAACAACTCGGTGGTCGAGCTCGGCTCGAAGATCGAGATTTGACGATGTTTTGACATCGTGTCGGCGTCGGATGGTCGTTGTCTGCTCTTACTTTGGTAGTTTTTCATGAACCTGCTTTTCATCGCCGATCCCCTCGATTCTTTCAAGATCTACAAGGACACCACCTTCGCCATGATGCGCGAGGCGCAGAAGCGCGGCCACCGCGTGGCCGCCTGCGAGCCGCAGGATGTGATGTGGCAGCGCGGGCAATTGGTCACGGCCCATGTGCGGGATATTGCGCTCACCGGGCAGCCTGATGCGTGGTTCGAGGTCAGCGAAGCGCGCGCCGTGGCGCTGAAGGACTTCGACGCCATCCTCATGCGCAAGGACCCGCCTTTTGATTCCGAGTTTTTCTACGCCACGCATTTGCTGGAGCAGGCCGAGCGCGAAGGCGCCCGCGTGTTCAACAAGCCGGGCGCGCTGCGCGACCACCCGGAAAAACTGGCCATCATGGAGTTCCCGCAATTCATCGGACCCACCCTGGTGACGCGGGACGAGGCCGATATCAAGCGCTTCCACGCCGAGCACCAGGACATCATTCTGAAGCCGCTGGATGGCATGGGCGGCATGGGCATCTTCCGCGTCGGGCCGGACGGCTTGAACCTGGGCTCCATCACCGAGACGCTGAACCGCCATGGCGCGCAGAGCCTGATGGTGCAGAAGTTCCTGCCCGAGATCGTGGACGGCGACAAGCGCGTGCTGGTGATTGGCGGCAAACCGGTGCCTTACAGCCTGGCGCGTATCCCGCAGGGGGGCGAGGTGCGGGGCAATCTGGCGGCCGGTGGCAAAGGGGTGGCCCAACCCTTGAGCGTGCGCGACCGCGAGATCGCCGAGGCCTTGGGCCCGATTCTCCATGGCCGGGGTTTATTGCTCGTGGGGCTGGATGTGATTGGCGACAGCCTGACCGAGATCAACGTCACCAGCCCGACCTGCTTCCAGGAGATCTTTGATCAGACCGGCTTTGACGTCGCCGCCATGTTCATCGATGCGATCGAACAAGCCCTCAAGGGCTGACCAGCGCTGGCATGCGCGTGGCGCTGCTGCATCCGGCCATGGCGCCATCCACAAACACCCGGAGTTCGCCGGGCGCCATGGCCGTCCATTCTTCGTTGCTGGTCAGGGGCTCGGTCACCACGATGGCCAGGCGGTCGTCCGGGCCGTTCAGATCCGCCAGGTCGACTTTCACGTCGTCATCCTTGAGATGGACTTCCGTGAAGGGGTGCTGGCGCAGCACGTAATACAGTTTGGTGCTGGCGTGGGCCCACAAGGCCTGGCCGTTGCTCATCAGGAAATTGAAAGTGCCGTATCTGGCAATTTGCGGTACCAGCTCGGCCAGGGTGCGGGTCAGCTCTTCCACCGCAGGAACGCCGGCATGTGACTTGGCCAGCTCCTGCAGCAGCCAGCAAAATGCCAGTTCGCTGTCGGTATTGCCGACTGGCCTGAAGCTGCCGTGCAGGGGCGGCGCGTAGTCTTTCAGGTCGCCATTATGGGCAAATACCCAATAGTGGCCCCACAACTCGCGCACAAACGGATGACAGTTTTCCAGCGTGACGGCACCCACCGTCGCCTTACGCACATGGGCCACCACGTTATGGCTTTTGATCGGGTAGCTGCGCAGCATCCTGGCGATGGGCGAGGTGGCGGCGCCCTCCTTGTCAACGAAGTAGCGCACCCCCTTGCCCGGCTGGTCCGGCGTGGCATTCTCGCTTTCAAAGAAGGCGATGCCCCAGCCGTCGGCATGGTGGTCGGTGCAGCCGCCACGCTGTGAAAATCCGGTAAAGCTCAGGTGCAGACTGGCGGGCAGCCGGCTGTTCATTCCAAGCAATTGGCACATGGTGCGAGTTTACTGCGCGGGGGCTGGCACAAAGCCCGGGTAACGGCCGGTTTATGCCCGGTTATCTGACCTTGTTCTGTGGCGGGCCGGGGCGCAATTGCCACGCGGCGGTCAGCGCCAGTGCACACAGCACCGCCAGCAAGGCGAACGACTCATTGAAGGCGGCCAGCCGCGCCGGGCTGCTGGCGGGGTTGTCCAGCGAATCACCATGGACGGCCAAGCGCCACTCCAGCACGATACCGCAAATGCTGACCCCGACGGCGCCGCCCAGTGTACGCACAAAGTTGATGGCGCTCGACCCCTGCGGAATCAGGTCTTTGTGCAGCCCCCGCATCGAGCCCGAGTTGAGTGACGGCAAGATGAAGCCCAGGCCCATGCGGCCCAACATGGCCAAGGCCGCCAGCACCCAGAGACTGCCGGTCAGGCCGACTATGCCCATCAAGGCAAACGACATCGCCAGCAAGGCCAGTCCACAATGCTCACCAGCAGGTAGGTCGGCTGCCGGTCGGCCAGGCGTCCGACCAGCGGAATGGTGATGGCCAGCACCAGCCCGGCGGGCAGCAAAATCGTGCCCACATGCGACGCCGACAACTCCAGCCCGAGCCGCATGTAAATCGGCAGCAGGTAGGTTGAGCCAAACAGCGCCATGCCATAAATGAATGCGACGATGCTGCCCATGGCGAACGCCCGATCGTCATAAAGCGCCAAATTCATCAGCGGCGCATCGCCGCCTTGTGCCATGGTGCGGCCGAGCCGCCGTTGCCATGCGATAAATCCGATCAACGTGGTGAGCGCCCCGACCAGCAACAGTACGGCGGGTGTGGTCGGGCCGGCGTGCAGTTGCACCAGGCCATTGAGCAGGCATAACGTGCCGGCACTGGCCAGCAGCAGGCCCGGCCAATCCAGTTTGCCGCCTGCGCGCGCGCCGGACGTGCTGCAGGAAGGCGTGGTCGGGACGAAGCGCTGCGCCAGCCACAGTGAGGCCAGACAAAAAGGCACCACCATGAAGAAGATGGAGCGCCAGCCAAACCAGTCCACCAACAGGCCGCCGATGACACTACCTGCCAGCATCACCCACATGGTGCCAGCATAGGTGCGGCGATAGCCGTAGCACGCCAGCAGCCACGGTGTGGTCAGCATGGACACCGTCATGGCGATCATGAAGCCGGAAGCGACCCACTGGGCCCGTTCCTGCCCCAGTGTGAAGTGGCGACTCATGTCCGGTACTGCCACGTTGATGATCGTGGACGCCATCGTGCCCACCATCACCGCCAGCAGCAACAGCCAGCGGTAACGCTCCCCATAATGCGCCTGCAGTTCTGGCAGGGTGGCCGGGTGCGTCAAGATGGGTTCAGGAGCGGGGTTCGGTCCACAGCACGCCACCGGTGGCCCAGTTTTCACGCTTGACGTCGGTGATCAAAATATCGACCGCGTCCGGGCTGCCGCCCAGCACTTCAACCGTGACGCGGGTGATGGCCTCCACCAGTTTTTTCTTTTGTTCAAGGGTACGTCCTTCGAGCATTTCAACATGGTAGGTGGGCATGATTTTTTTCAGAGTCAGTTGTGGGGAATGTTCAGCATGATAGGGCCGCTGACGCGGAGATGTTTTGCACGCCAATTTGAATGAGCCAGTATCAAAACCAAAGCGACGCAAGGCAGGACAAACGGGGCGCTGACGGAAAGCACGGAAATAAACCGGACACGAGGACTGTTAGTCCCCGGAAACAAAAAAGCCAACCGCATGGGTTGGCTTTTTTGCAAGGTAAACCTTGGTGGCCTGGGGCGGAATCGAACCACCGACACAAGGATTTTCAATCCTCTGCT
>DAITMI010000060.1:0-17138 GCA_036835225.1 Rhodoferax sp.
AGGCTACCTGGGCGAACTGGGTTTCAGGAATTCGGTTCAATCTGTCTTTGCCAGCTTTCAGCAAGGCGTGGGGTGAAATTAAGTCGCGAACAGAAGAGCACGCGGGCGAGTTTTTCAGTGAATTGCGATCACTCGAAGAATCGAACTTCGCTGATCCGAAACGTTTGATCAAGACATGAGCTGATTGATGCGCCCTTTCTACGTCTATCTCCTGCGTTGCGCCGATGGCTCCTATTACTGTGGCCAAACGGACAACATTGAAGCTCGCATGCGGCAGCATTACGAAGGCGACGTGGGCTACACGTCAACTCGAAAGCCATTCGAGCTTGTCTGGCAAGGCGAGTTTGAAACCCGCGAAGGGGCCATTGCGTTTGAGCAGCAGATCAAAGGTTGGTCGCGGGCGAAGAAGGAGGCTTTGATTGCGGGGGATTGGGAGCGAATCAAGGAACTTGCCAAGTCAAAGACTAATTTACATGCAAAGCCGGATTCCGCCGTTCACCCTGAGCCTGTCGAAGGGCTGGTGGGGCTTCGACAAGCTCAGCCCGAACGGGGATATTTAGCAAGCGTTTTGAGTCATCATCCTGCGCAGCAGCGCCGCGCCATCGCCAAGGCCATTACCCTGCTCGAATCCACCCGCGCGGACCACCGTGCCCAGGCCGATGAATTGCTGACCGCGTTGTTGCCGCACACTGGCAAATCCTTTCGCCTGGGCATCAGCGGTGTGCCGGGTGTCGGTAAATCCACCTTCATTGAAGCGCTGGGCCTGTACCTGATCGACCAAGGCCACCGCGTCGCGGTACTCACCATCGACCCCTCTTCCACGGTCTCGGGCGGCTCCATCCTGGGCGACAAGACGCGCATGGAAAAGCTCTCAGTCCACGAGAATGCCTACATCCGCCCAAGCCCCAGCAGCGGCACCCTCGGCGGCGTGGCCGAGAAAACGCGTGAAGCGATGCTGGTCTGTGAGGCGGCAGGCTATGACATCGTGATCGTCGAGACCGTGGGCGTTGGTCAGAGCGAGACAGCTGTGGCCGGCATGACCGACATGTTCGTGCTGATGCAACTGCCCAACGCGGGTGACGATCTGCAGGCCATCAAGAAGGGCGTGATGGAGCTGGCCGATCTGGTGGTGATCAACAAGGCCGACATCGATGCGGTAGCCGCCACGCGTGCGCAGGCTCAAATCACGTCGTCCCTGCGCTTGCTAGGTTTGCACGGCAACCCGGAGCATGTGCACCACGACCAAAAAATCTGGCACCCGCAAGTGATTCAACTCAGCGCGCTGCTGGGTCAGGGGGTGGATGTATTCTGGGCCGCGGTGCGGCAGTTCAAATCACTGCAAACCGAAAACGGCAGCCTGGCGGCGCGCCGCCAGCAGCAGGCGCTGGCCTGGATGTGGGAGCGTATTGAGGCCGGTTTGAAACAGGCGTTTCGTCAGCATCCACAAGTTCAACAGCTGCTGCCCCAGCTGACCCAAGAGGTGCTTGCGGGCCGCCTGGCCGCCTCGACTGCCGCACGAAATCTGCTTCTGGTCGCAAGCGCGACGTCATCCGTTCGGGTTGAGCCGCCTGTCCTGAGCGCGGTCGAAGGGGTCGAAGCCCATGCGGACAAATCTGCCAGCCCTTCGACCCTTCGACCAGCTCAGGACAGGCCTAGCTCAGGGCGAACGGGAATGTGAGCTAATGAAAGTAAACCATGCACGACATACTTGAACAACTGGAAGCCAAGCGCGAACTCGCGCGTTTGGGTGGTGGCCAAAAACGCATCGACGCGCAGCACAAAAAGGGCAAACTCACCGCGCGCGAGCGCCTGGAGCTGCTGCTCGATGAGGGCACGTTCGAAGAGTGGGACATGTTCGTCGAGCATCGCTGCGTCGATTTCGGCATGGAAGAAAACAAGATCCCCGGTGATGGCGTGGTCACCGGCTACGGCATGATCAATGGCCGCCTGGTGTTTGTGTTCAGCCAGGACTTCACCGTGTTCGGCGGCGCCTTGAGCGAGGCCCATGCCGAGAAGATCTGCAAGGTGATGGACCAGGCCATGAAGGTCGGCGCGCCCGTGATTGGCTTGAACGATTCGGGTGGCGCGCGCATTCAGGAAGGGGTGGCATCGCTGGGCGGTTACGCCGATGTGTTCCAGCGCAATGTGATGGCCAGCGGTGTGGTGCCGCAGATCAGCATGATCATGGGACCCTGCGCTGGCGGCGCGGTGTACAGCCCGGCCATGACCGACTTCATCTTCATGGTGAAAGACAGCTCCTACATGTTCGTCACCGGCCCGGAAGTGGTGAAAACCGTGACGCATGAAGAAGTGACGGCGGAAGAGCTCGGTGGTGCCATCAGCCACACCACCAAGAGCGGCGTGGCCGATCTGGCCTTCGAGAACGATGTAGAGGCGCTGCTGATGCTGCGCCGCCTCTACAACTACCTGCCGCTCAACAACCGGGAAAAAGCGCCGGTGCGCCGCAGCGGCGACCCGGCCGACCGAATGGACATGAGCCTGGACACGCTGGTGCCCGACAACGCCAACAAGCCGTATGACATGAAGGAACTGATCGTCAAGACGGTGGACGATGGCGATTTCTTTGAGCTGCAACCCGAGTATGCCAAGAACATTCTGATTGGTTTTGGCCGCATGGAAGGCCAGACTGTCGGCATCGTGGCGAACCAGCCGCTGGTGCTGGCGGGCTGCTTGGACATCAAGAGCTCGATCAAGGCGGCGCGCTTTGTGCGCTTCTGCGATGCCTTCAATATCCCGGTCATTACCTTTGTCGATGTGCCCGGCTTCATGCCCGGCACCGCGCAGGAATACGGCGGCATCATCAAACACGGCGCCAAGCTGCTCTACGCCTACGCCGAGTGCACCGTGCCCAAGATCACCGTCATCACGCGCAAAGCCTATGGCGGCGCCTACGACGTGATGTCCTCCAAGCACCTGCGCGGCGACGTCAACTTTGCCTGGCCCAACGCCGAGATTGCGGTGATGGGCGCCAAGGGCGCGGTGGAAATCATCTTCCGTGAAGACAAGGGTGACCCAGTCAAGCTGGCCGCCAAGGAAGCTGAGTACAAAGCGCGCTTTGCCAACCCGTTTGTGGCGGGGGCACGCGGCTTTATTGACGACGTGATTCTGCCGCATGAAACCCGCAAGCGGATCTGCCGCTCGCTGGTGATGCTGCGTGACAAGAAGCTGGAGAACCCGTGGCGTAAGCACGGCAACATCCCCTTGTGATGCGGGACTGATGCCATGGCTAAAGCAGACACCGCCGAGACAGTGCGAACGCTGATCGACATTCCGAATATCGGTGCGTCTATCGCGCAAGACCTGCGTTCGTTGGGTTTGACTACGCCAGACGATGTCAAACACATGGACCCTTTGGCCGCTTATGACGCCCTGCGCACGCCCATGGGCAAGCGCCACGACCCGTGTGTGCTGGATACCTTTCTGGCAGCAAAAAAGTTCATGAACGGCGGCCCCCGGCAGCCCTGGTGGGACTTCACGGCAGAGCGAAAAGTTTTGCTGAAAAAATTGAGCAGGAACTAAAACATGTTTACCAAGATACTGATTGCCAACCGCGGTGAAATCGCTTGCCGCGTCATCAAAACAGCCCAGAAGATGGGCATCAAAACCGTGGCGGTGTACTCCGATGCCGATCGCGACGCGCGCCATGTGCTGCTGGCCGATGAGGCCGTTCACATCGGGCCGGCGCCCAGCCGGGAAAGCTATCTGCTGGTCGACAAGATCATCGCCGCCTGCAAACAAACCGGCGCGCAGGCGGTGCACCCCGGCTATGGTTTCTTGAGCGAGAACGCCGGCTTTGCCAAGCGGGTGGAAGAAGAGGGCATCATCTTCATCGGCCCCAAGCATTACTCGATCGCTGCCATGGGCGACAAGATCGAATCGAAGAAGCTGGCCGGTGCGGCGGGCGTGAACTGCATTCCTGGTGTCAATGACGCGATTGAAACGCCGGAGCGTGCCGTCGAGATTGCCAAGGGCATCGGCTATCCGGTCATGATCAAGGCCAGCGCCGGCGGCGGCGGCAAAGGCTTGCGCGTGGCCTTCAATGACAAGGAAGCCTTCGAGGGCTTCACCAGCTGCCGCAACGAGGCACGCAACAGCTTTGGCGACGACCGCGTGTTCATCGAAAAATTTGTCGAGGAGCCGCGCCACATTGAAATCCAGCTGATTGGCGACAGCTTTGGGAACGTGATTTATCTGAATGAGCGCGAATGTTCGATTCAGCGTCGCCACCAGAAAGTGATTGAAGAGGCGCCGTCGCCCTTCATCCGTGACGCGACCCGCAAGGCGATGGGCGAGCAGGCCGTGCAACTGGCCAAGGCCGTGAACTACCAAAGTGCCGGCACCGTGGAGTTCGTGGTCGGCAAGGACCAGAGTTTTTACTTCCTGGAGATGAACACCCGTCTGCAGGTGGAGCACCCGGTGACCGAGTGCATCACCGGCCTGGACCTGGTGGAGCTGATGATCCGCGTGGCGGCGGGCGAAAAGCTGCCGCTGACCCAAGCAGAGGTCAAGCGCGACGGCTGGGCCATCGAGTGCCGCATCAATGCCGAGGACCCGTTCCGCAATTTCTTGCCGTCCACCGGTCGCCTGGTCCGCTTCCAGCCGCCGCGAGAGACCATGTTTGCCGCTGACACCAGCCAGTGGTACGGCGTGCGGGTTGATACCGGCGTGCAGGACGGCGGCGAGATCCCGATGTTTTACGACTCGATGATTGCCAAGTTGATCGTGCACGGCAAAGACCGGCTGGAGGCGATCGCCAAGATGCGCGAAGCCCTCAATGCCTTTGTGATCCGTGGCGTCAGCAGCAACATCCCGTTTCAGGCCGCCTTGCTGGCGCACCCCAAATTTGTCGCCGGCGATTTCAATACCGGTTTCATTGCCGAGAACTATGCGCAGGGCTTCCGGGCCGAAGACGTGCCGCATGACGACGCCAACTTCCCTGTTGCGCTGGCGGCGTTTGTGAACCGCAAGTTCCGTCACCGCGCCACGGCCATCAGCGGCCAGCTGGAGGGCCATGAGCTTGAGGTGGGCGAGGCGTTTGTGGTGGTGACGCTGGGTCAACAAGGTGCGACCACGTCCACCCCGGTATCGGTAACAGATTTTGAAGGTAAAACAGGCTCCAGCTCAATCACAGTGGGTGCTAGCAGCTATAAAATATGTAGCAACTACCGCTTGGGCGACATTCGCATCAGCGGCAGCTGCAATGGCCAGCCGTTCACGGCGCAGGTGGAGCGCGGCGGTCTGGCCGGCAAGAACCCGCTGGCGATTCGCGTTTCGCACAACGGCACGCAGATCGACACGCTGGTGCTCTCCAAGCGTGCCGCCGAGCTGCATGCACTGATGCCGTACAAGGCACCGCCTGACATGAGTCGCTACGTGCTGTCCCCGATGCCGGGCTTGCTGGTGGAAGTGGCGGTGCAGCCGGGCCAGAAAGTGCTGGCCGGTGAGCGCGTCGCCGTGATTGAAGCCATGAAGATGGAGAACGTGTTGTTTGCCGCGGCCGATGGCGTGGTCAAGTCGATTGCCGCAGGCAAGGGCGAGTCGCTGACCGTTGATCAAGTAATTGTGGAGTTTGTGTAATGACTGGTTTATCTTTTCCTCCTGTGCAGGCGACATTGCAGCCAATCACCCTGCACCGGCCCGCCAAAGCGGCGGTTTCCGGCCCCTGGACGGTGCAGGCCGTACAGGAACTGCTGGAACGCCCATTGATGGATTTGCTGTTTGAGGCACAAACCGTGCATCGCCACAATTTCCCGGACGGCGACATCGAGCTGGCCACATTGCTGTCGGTCAAAACCGGGGGCTGTCCAGAAAACTGTGGCTACTGCCCGCAGGCGGCGGAGTACGACACTGGCGTCACGGCCAGCAAGCTCATGGCGGTGGACGAAGTCGTGCGCGCGGCACAAGCTGCCAAGGATGCAGGCGCGACGCGTTTTTGCATGGGCGCCGCCTGGCGTGCGCCCAAAGACCGTGACGTGGAGAAGGTGGCCGAACTGGTCGAAGCCGTCAAGGGTCTGGGCCTGCAAACCTGTGCCACGCTGGGTATGCTGGAGGCGCACCATGCGCAGCAGCTCAAGGCCGCTGGGCTGGACTATTACAACCATAACCTGGACACCGCGCCGGAGTACTACGACGCAGTTGTAGGCACCCGCACTTACCAGGACCGGCTGGACACCCTGGCCCATGTGCGTGGCGCAGGCATCAGCGTGTGCTGCGGCGGCATCGTGGGCATGGGCGAGATGCCGGTGCACCGCGCCGGGCTGATTGCGCAGCTGGCCAATCTGGGTCCCTACCCCGAGTCGGTGCCCATCAACAGTCTGGTGCGCGTGCCCGGTACGCCGCTGGCCGATGCCGCACCCATCGATCCGTTTGACTTTGTGCGTGTGATCGCCGTGGCGCGCATCACCATGCCCCGGGCACGGGTGCGCTTGTCGGCCGGGCGCCAGCAGCTGGGCGAAGCGGTGCAGGCACTGTGTTTCATGGCTGGCGCCAACTCCATTTTTTATGGCGATAAGCTGCTGGTCACCGGGAACCCCGACGCTGAAGCTGATGTGCAGTTGCTGCGCAAGCTGGGCCTCAAGGCCCTCCCATCGGCCCCGCAAGCCCGTGACAACCCAGGCGCAACCGAGGACGCTTGCCTATGAACACCTCCACCACAATGAACCGTCCTTTTAAAGTGCTGGGCATCCAGCAAATCGCCATTGGCGGCCCCGACAAGACTCGACTGCAAAAGCTTTGGGTCGAGATGCTGGGCCTGGAAGTAACGGGCACCTTCCGAAGCGAGCGCGAAAACGTGGATGAAGACATCTGCGCCATCGGCAGCGGCCCGTTCAAGGTCGAGGTCGATCTGATGCAACCGATCGATCCGGACAAGAAGCCGGCCGTGCACACCACGCCGCTCAACCATGTGGGTCTGTGGATCGATGACCTGTCGCGGGCGGTGGAGTGGCTCACGGCCCAGGGCGTGCGCTTCGCCCCGGGCGGCATCCGCCAGGGGGCGGCCGGGTTTGACATCTGCTTTCTGCATCCCAAGTCCAATGACGAGTTTCCCGTCAGCGGCGAGGGCGTTTTGATTGAGCTGGTGCAAGCGCCGGCGGCGGTGGTCGCTGCCTTTGGCAAGCTGGCGGCCGGGGGCGCCTGACCTGCAGCACCGCGAATGTGTCTGAAATTTGGTGCGTAGAATGACTTTGTCAGCTTGTCGTTGGACGCTTGCTGTAAAAAGATCAGATTATTAAAACTATTCGCGAGATTGCTTCATGATTATCGGAAGATGGCTGTCCCCGGGTTTGCGGCTGATGCGGCACCTGCATCTGGCTGGCAAATTCCTGCTGCTGGCGGTGGTTTTGATGACACCGCCGGTCGTGTTGTTGATTCAATATGTCCTGACTGGGTCGGCTGGCTCTGGCGCGACGCTGGTGGCGTGGGTGAGCGGCGTGTGTCTGGTGTTGGGCGGGTATTTTCTGCTGGCCTTCTACCAGAGCTTGGCCCAGGATTTGGGCCAGGTGACGCAAGCCATGGACCAGCTGGTGCGGGGTGATTTGCGCTTGAGCTTGCTGGCGCGCGGCGGGGATGAACTGGCCGGTCTGGCGTCTTCGACCAGCCGGATCGGTGCGACCTTTTCGGCGATGGTGGCCAACGTGCGCAGCAACGCCGCTTTCGTCGCCCATTCGGGTAAAAGCCTGGCGACGGGTAACCGCGAGTTGTCGGACCGGACCGAGCAACAGGCGGCCAATCTGGAGCAAACCGCGGCCAGTGTGGCGCAGTTGTCCTCCACCGTGCAGGACAACGCGCAGACCGCAGCCCAGGCCAATGCGCGGGCTGCCAGCGTGCGGGACGTGGCCGATCAGGGCGCGGCCACCATGGCCGAGGCGATCGCGTCGGTTGAAGCCATTCAGAGCAGCGCCAAGCGCATGGATGAGATCGTCAGTGTCATTGACGGACTGGCTTTTCAGACCAACATCCTGGCGCTCAATGCCGCCGTGGAGGCGGCCCGGGCGGGCGAGTCCGGTCGTGGTTTTGCCGTGGTCGCCAGTGAGGTCCGATCGCTGGCCCAGCGCTCGGCCGAGTCGGCCAAAGAGATCCGGCAACTCATCGGGGCCTCGTCGGCCCAGGTGGCGGCCAGCGTCCACAGGATTCGGGCGGCGGGCAGCAACATCACGCAGATCGTGTCGGGCATCCGTGATGTGGCCGCCAATATGTCGCAGATTTCCACCTCCAGCGCGGAACAAAGCACGGGGCTGACTGAAATCTCCTCAGCGGTGCGCCAACTTGACGAAATCACGCAGCGCAACGCGCAGATGGTCGAGCACGCGGTGACGCAAGCGTCCAATCTGGAAGGGCGGGCGTCCACGCTGGTGGAGGCGGTTGCCCTGTTCAAGCTGCAGCAGGGCTCGGCGGAAGAGGCCATTGAACTGGTGGCGCGCGCCATGGCGCAGCGCCGCCGCAGCGCTTCGCGCAATGCGTTTTTGCGGGACCTGACCGATCCGGCGCAAGGGTTTCACGACCGCGACATGTATGTCTTTGTGCTGGATCGCAATGGCACCTACGTGGCATTCGGCGGCAACCCGGCCAAGGTCGGCACCCGGGTGCAGGACATCGCCGGGATTGATGGCGACGGGCTGCTGGATGCCATCATCACGCAAGCCAGCATGGAGCCGGGTTGGGTCGAATACGACATCACCAACCCGACCACCGCACGCGTGCAAACCAAAATGTCGTTTGTGCAGCCGGTGGACGATCTGTTCGTCGGCTGTGGCGTGTACAAAAACCTGGCGCTCAGCTGAGGCGGGTCGGCCTAGCCGGCGGTGTTGGCGGCGTCACGCTTCGCGCGTGCACGCGCCAACGCCGCTTCAATCACGGCGCGTTTCTGGTCCAGGATGGCGGGGTCGGTGTGCTGTGAATGCTGGGACAAGTCGGCCAGCTTGATGCGTGCTTTTTCTTCCAGTCTTTCATCGTTCTCGCCCACGTCCCGATTGCGCTTGTAGCTACTAAATGCATAGCGTTCACGCGCCCGATCAGCCTGCGGGCGTGACCAGGCGGCCCAGCCGGTCGCTGCCGCTGTCACATTTTCAAGTTCAATGCAATCCACCGGGCACACCGGCAGGCACAGTTCGCAGCCGGTGCAGTACGCCTCAATGACGGTGTGCATCAGCTTGTTGCTGCCCACGATCGCGTCGGTCGGGCAGGCCTTGATGCACAGGGTGCAGCCGATACACCAGTCTTCATCAATGAAGGCGACGGTGCGCGGGCCCTCGGCGCCATGGACCGGGTTCAGCGCCACGATGGGCTGGCCCGTGATGGCCGCCAGCCATGCAATGCCCTGCGCGCCGCCCGGCGGGCACTGGTTAATGCCGGCCGTGCCCTGTGCAATGGCCTGTGCATAAGCGGCGCAGTCGGGGTAGCCGCAGCGGGTGCACTGGGTTTGCGGCAACACCGCGAGGATTTTGGCAGCCAGCGCAGTCATTATTTTTTGCGCGCGACCTTCTTTGCTACAGGTTTTGTCGCTGTAGACGCCTGGTTGGCGGCGGCTGCAACCGGTTTTGCGTCGGCCATTGGCGCTTTGGCAGGTGCGGCGGTCGGCGCCAGCGCTACCGCGAGTGGCACGGGTGCTGCGACCGGTACTGAATCGGTGATCGGCGCGGTGACCCGCTTGGCTGCCGGCTGGTGGTTGAGGATGAATGACTTGACCTGCGGGTACACCACTTCACGCCAGCGGCGACCGGCGAAGATGCCATAGTGTCCTGCGCCCGGCACTTCCAGATGTTTTTGCTCGGTGGCGACAACCCCGCTGCAGATGCTGTGCACGGCCTCGGTCTGGCCGGAGCCGGAGATGTCATCGAGCTCGCCTTCCACCGAGAACAGGGCAGTGCTGGTGATGTCCTGCGGCCGTACCCGTTCCATCTTGCCGTCCACGCCTTTCACATCCCAGGTGCCGCTTACCAGGCTGAACTCCTGGAACACCACCTTGATCGTTTCCAGGTAGTAGTCGGCGTCCATGTCCAGCACGGCGTTGTACTCGTCATAGAACTTGCGGTGCGCTTCCGTGCTGGCGTCGTCGCCCTTGATCAGGTCCTTGAAGTAGTCGTAATGGCTCTTGGCGTGGTTGCTCGGGTTCATGGCGACAAAGCCAGAGTGTTGCAGAAAACCGGGATAGACCCGCCGCCCGGCGCCGGCAAAGCTGGTGGGGACGCGGTAAATCACGTTGTTCTCAAACCACTCAAAGCTCTTGTTCATGGCCAGGTTGTTCACCGCCGTGGGCGACTTGCGGGCATCAATCGGGCCGCCCATCATGGTCATGCTCAAAGGCGTCAACTCGCCGCGGCTGGCCATCAACGACACAGCAGCCAGCACCGGCACCGTCGGCTGGCAGACGCTGATGACGTGGCAATTGCCGTAAATGCCTTGCAGGTGGCGGATGAACTCCTGCACATAGTTCACGTAGTCATCCAGATGGAATTCACCCTCGGACAGGGGGATCAGGCGCGCATTTTTCCAGTCGGTGATGTAAACCTTATGGTCTTTGAGCATGGTCTTAACCGTGTCGCGCAGCAGCGTCGCGTAGTGGCCCGACAGGGGGGCCACGATCAGAACCGCCGGCTGGCCCTTGAGTTTTGCCAGCGTGGCCGGATCATCGCTGAAGCGCTTGAAGCGACGCAATTCACAAAATGGCTTGTCAATTTCAACCCGTTCATGGATGGCGATCTCGACCCCATCGACATCGATGGTGCGCAGGCCAAATTCCGGCTTTTCGTAATCTTTGCCCAAGCGGTGCATCAAGTCGTATCCCGCTGAAATGCGCTGCGCAAACGGGTTTTGCCCCAGCAGTGACAGGGGGTTGCCATACACCTTGGCAGCCGACTGAGCCAAATCAGTGAAGGGCTCCATCAGGGAACGCTGGGCTTCGTAGAGTTGGTAGAGCATGATGAATTCACTTTCTGGAAATGTTGCAGTGCAATATAACAGTTCTGCTGGGGCTTGCGTTGGGGTAAAAACACCAATATTCCTGCCTATCTGTCGCCTTTGTGCAAGCCTGAAGTCATGAACTTGTCGACGTCAAGCGGATCCGGAACATAGTTATAAAGGAAAACGAATTAACATGCAGCGCCGAACCTTGATAGCGGCTGGTGCCGGTGCTGTCGCATTTTTGGGAGCTTTTATGAATGATATTGCAGACGCCGCGACGGTTGACGTCCTCCCATCGTTGAAAAAAACGGCTCGCATGCCGGTTATTTTTCTGGGTCATGGCAGTCCCATGAACGCGATAGAAGACAACGAGTACCGCCGAAGCTGGCAGACCCTGGGCACCCAGTTTGGCGTGAAGTGGCCGACACCGCAGCTCATTTTGTGTGTTTCTGCCCATTGGTTGACATCGGGCTGGTGGCTGACTGCGATGACCAAGCCCAAAACGATTCACGATTTTGGCGGTTTCCCGAAAGCGCTTTTCGATCAGCAATACCCGGCGCCGGGCTTTCCTCAAGCCGCACAGGAAATCAGTCAGAGTGTGCGCCAACCGGGTAGCGCCGGGCCCTTGTCGCTGGATTTACAGGAGTGGGGCCTTGACCATGGCGCGTGGTCCGTCCTCAAGCCGATGTTCCCTCATGCGGATATCCCGGTGATTCAACTCAGCATGGACTACAGCCGTCCCCCGGCTGAACACTACGCGCTGGGCCAGCAACTCAAGGGCTTGCGCGAACGTGGCGTACTGATTGTGGGCAGCGGCAATATCGTGCACAACCTGCGCACCATGCAGAGGAGCGCGGCTTCGAATCAGGCTTATGACTGGGCTCTTGAATTCGACAAAACCATTGCTGACTATTTGCAGCATGGCAATCTGGCCGCCGTGCAGGATTTTCAGAAGCTCGGGGCGATGGCGCAACAGTCTCATCCCACTTACGAGCATTTTTTACCCCTGCTTTATGCAGCGGGGGCAGTCGATGCAAACGAGGCACCGCAGTTTTTCAATACCAGCTTTCAGGCTGCGTCGATCTCAATGCGCTCGGTGATATGGGCGTGATCAGTGCGCCGCGCCGGCTTTGGGGGCCTTTTCGGTCTTCCGGCAGGGTTGATCCGCCGTGCGGGTACGCGCTGACCAACTGAACCCGGCAAGGTAACGATTAGATATCAGAACGATCAGGCCGCAGGCCACCCGGAGCCGATCAAAAGAGCACAAGGTTTCCCTTGTGCAATTTGGCGCAATCTATAGACTCATATTTGAAAAATATATGCGGCAAGGGAGAGTGGCATGGAACCTATCTGGCTGAAGTTCTACCCCGCAGGCGTTCCGGCGGAGATCGACACGTTCCGTTTCGCCTCGCTCAAGCACATGCTTGAACAGAGTTGCGGGCGGTACGCCAAGCGTCCCGCTTTCACCAATATGGGCGTTGCCTTGACCTATGGCGAGCTCGACCGCCTCTCCCGGAATTTCGCTACCTATCTACAGCAGGTGCTCGGGCTGCGCCGTGGCGACCGTGTGGCCACCATGCTGCCCAACCTGCTGCAATATCCGGTGGCGCTGTTCGGCGCTTTGCGCGCCGGCATGGTGGTGGTCAACGTCAATCCGCTCTACACCGCGCGCGAATTGCAGCACCAGCTGGCCGACTCCGGCGCGGTGGCCATCGTCGTGCTGGAGAACTTCGCGCACACTCTGCAGGAGATTGTTGCCACCACTGCCGTGCGCCACGTGATCACCACCCAGGTGGGTGACCTATATCCGCCGCTGCGGGCCTGCCTGGTCAACCTCGCCATCAAGTGGGTCAAGCACATGGTGCCGCGCTGGCACCTGCCGGGCGCGATGGATTTCAACACCGCGCTGAAACTCGGTGCCCGCGAAACGCCCACTGATATTCCAGTCACACACGAGGACATTGCCTTCCTGCAATACACGGGCGGAACCACCGGCGTGGCCAAAGGCGCGATCCTGACGCACGGCAATATGGTGGCCAACGTGGAGCAGACCGCGGCCTGGATTGGCGGCACCCTCAAGGAAGGCATCGAGGTGGTTGTCACGCCGCTGCCGCTCTACCATATCTTCGCGCTCACGGCCAATCTACTCACTTTTGTGAAGTTGGGCGCGAATAACGTTCTCATCACCAATCCGCGCGATATTCCCCGCTTCGTGCATGAACTGCGCAAGACCCGGTTCAGCGCCATCACTGGCGTCAACACCTTGTTCAACATGCTGCTCGACGCACCGGGCTTCGATCAGGTGAGACAAGCCAATGCCGGTGCGCTCAAGGTGGCAGTGGCCGGTGGCATGACGGTGCAACGCACGGTGGCGGAGCGCTGGCAGCAGGCGATGGGGGTGCCGCTGATCGAGGGCTACGGCCTGACCGAGGCCTCGCCCATTGTGTGCGCCAACCCACTGGAGGCCAAGGCGTTCAGCGGCAAGATCGGGATGCCGCTCCCCTCCACCCGGGTGGCGATCAAGGACGAGGTGGGGCGCGAGCTGCCCCCGGGCGAGGTGGGTGAAATCTGTGTACAGGGGCCGCAGGTCATGCGGGGCTACTGGAACATGCCGGAAGAAACTGCCCGCGTCCTATCCGTCGATGGCTGGCTGCGTACCGGGGACATGGGAGTGATGGACGACCATGGCAGTATCCAGTTCATCGACCGCACCAAGGACGTGATCGTGGTGTCCGGCTTCAAGGTCTACCCGACCGAGATCGAGGATGTGGTGATGATGTATCCCGGCGTCAAGGAGGTGGGCGCCGTGGGCATCACGGATGAGAAGAGTGGCGAAGTGGTCAAGCTCTATCTGGTGAAGAAGGACCCGGCCCTCACCGCCGAAGCGGTGATTGCGCACTGCCGGGCGAACCTGACCGCGTACAAGGTGCCCAAATATGTGGAATTTCGCGAAACGCTTCCCAAGTCCGCCATTGGCAAGATCCTGCGCAGGACGCTGAGAGATGAGAACGCACCATCGGCCGCGGCACACACCTGAGCTGGCTCAGCGCAAGGCGGCGCCATGAGCGAATGGCGACAGGCCCATCCATGCACCAAGGCCGTCGGCCTCTGGCTGCTGGTGGCGGCGCTGGCCGCTCTGGCATGGCTGCTGCCGCGCGTCCCGCAGCCGCAGCACTACCATCATTTTGCCGACCCTTACGTCTGCTTCGGTGCGCCCCATTGCTTCGATATCACCTCCAACGCCCTGTTCCTGCTGGCGGGAGCGGCCGGCCTGCGTTTCCTGCGCAGTGCCGCAGCACAATACGCTTTCATCGAGCCGGACGAGATCCTGCCCTACACGCTGTTCTTTTTTGCCGCCCTCCTGGTCGGCCTCGGCTCCGGTTATTACCACCTTGCTCCCGACAACGAGCGGCTGGCCTGGGACCGGGCCGCGCTTGCGCTCGCGCTCATGGCCTGGTTCGCGGCGAACCTGTGTGAGCGCGTCAATCTGACCGCGGGGCTGCGCCTGCTGCCCCTGTTGCTTGCCGCCGGGCTGGGCAGTGTTGTTTATTGGAACTGGAGCGAGGCGCAGGGCATGGGCGACCTGCGTCCCTACGGCCTGATGCAGTTGTGCCCGATGCTGCTGGTCCCGCTTCTTCTCTGGCTCTATCCGCCACGCTATAGTGGCGACAGGGATGTTCTTGCCATCACCGGACTCTACCTGCTTGCCTTGTTGTGCGATCTCCTGGATCACCAGATTGCCGCGCTGACCGGTCTGGTCAGCGGACACACGATGAAGCACGTGATCGCCGCGTTTGCAATCTATGGGGTCCTGCTTCGATTGAGACGGCGCAGAATCATGTGACATAAAGGAATGATGATGCCCAAGCCACTTCGACAAGCTCAGGACAGGCACTTCCCCACAGTGTTGCGCTCCGATGTCCGCCCGCGCGAGCTGTGGGCCTGGGCCATGTATGACTTTGCCAATTCCGGCTACACCACGGTCGTCATCACCGCGCTATTCAACGCCTATTTCGTGCAAGTGGTCGCGGGCAATGCGCCGTGGGCCACTTTCGCCTGGACGGCCACGCTGTCCGTCTCCTATGGGCTGATCGTGCTCAGTGCCCCGCTGATCGGTGCCTACGCCGATCTGCGGGCGGCGAAGAAAAAGTTGCTGGCCTTTTCCACTGCGGGTTGTGTTGTGTTCACCGCCTTGCTCTATTTCGCCCAGCCAGACACGCTGTGGTTCGCCATCGTGTGCGTGATCATGTCCAACTTCTTTTTTGGCAGCGGCGAGAACCTCATCGCGGCCTTCCTTCCACAACTGTCGAAAAGCCGGGCCATGGGCAGGGTGTCCGGCTGGGGCTGGAGCCTCGGTTACATCGGCGGGCTGCTCACCCTCGGTATCTGCCTGCTGTATGTCACTTGGGCCAGTGCGCAGGACCAGACGGCCCGGCAGTTCGTGCCGGTGACCATGCTGATCACCGCGGGCATCTTTGCGCTGGCGAGCCTGCCGACCTTCCTGCTGTTGCGCGACCGTGCCACGCCCCAGATCCGGGCAAGCGCGATGGCTGAAGGAGCGATGGCCAGCATGGCCTGGGCACGGGTGTGGCAGACCGTGCACCACCTGCGGCAATTCCAGGACCTGAACCGCTTCCTGCTTTGCAGCCTGTTCTATCAGGCAGGCATTCAGGCTGTCATCACCCTGACCGCCATCTACGCCAATCAGGCCATGGGCTTTACCATGCAGCAGACCCTGCTGCTGGTGCTGGTGGTCAACCTCACGGCGGCGGTCGGCGCCTTTCTCTTCGGTCATGTGCAGGACCGCATCGGTCATGTCCGGTCCATCGCATGGACGCTGGTGGGCTGGATCGTGACCATCCTGCTGGCCTGGGGCGCGCGCGAACCGGCGCTGTTCTGGGTCGCGGCGAATGGGGCCGGCCTGTGCCTGGGCGCATCGCAGTCCGCCGGCCGGGCCCTGGTGGGCGTGCTGGCGCCCCCCTCGCGCGCGGCGGAATTCTTCGGCCTTTGGGGCCTCGCCGTCAAGCTGGCGTCGGTCGCCGGGCCACTCACCTACGGCGTGGCGAGCTGGTTGACCGGCGGCGATCACCGCCAGTCACTGCTGTTCGCCGGCAGCTATTTTCTCGTCGGTCTGGTGCTGCTCTACGGCGTGAATGTGGTCCGCGGCCGGCGGGCCGCCTTGCGCGCGGATCGCCTGTCACGCATGACGGCCCTGGCGTAACACGGCGGCAGGCCTGGACGCAAGGTGACGCAAATGAACCCTTCACCTCCCCCCCTGCAGCCCGGAGCGGCGCGCGGCTCGCCCCCCGCGCCCCCGCCCGGCTCCCGAAACGACGCGCAACGGCTGCTTGGCATCGTGCGCGGCCTGGCGCGCGAGTTGCGGCCGCATGCACCTGAGGTGGAGCGTCTGGGTCTGGAGCATTCTCTTGAGCGCGACTTCGGCCTGGACAGCCTGGCGCGCACGGAATTGCTGGCCCGCATCGAACGCGAACTCGGTGCGCGACTGGACGAGCAAGCACTCATCAGTGCCGAGACGCCCCGTGATCTGCTCCGGCTGACCGGGCTCGCGGCCGGCACCACTGCCGCTGATCGTGTGGGCATCCCAGCGGAATTGCCGGGTAGCGGGCCGCCCGATCTTGCCGGGACGCCGGAATCCAACCGGCCGCCGGACAGCGCGTCCACCCTGATCGAACTGCTGGACTGGCATGTGGCAACACACGGTGACCGGGTGCACATCACGCTGTATGGCGAGGGTGAGCGCATGGAGAACATCAGCTACCGCGCGCTGCAGGAGCAAGCCAGGGCGCTGGCTGCGGGTCTGCAGCAGCAGGGGCTGGGCGCCGGCGACAAGGTGGCGGTCATGCTGCCCACCGGACGCGAGTTCTTTGCCGCCTTCTATGGTGCGCTCTACGCCGGCTGCATCCCGGTGCCGCTTTACCCGCCCACGCGACCTTCGCAAATTGAGGACCACATGCGGCGCAGCGCCGGCATCATCGCGAATGCCCAGGCCGTCATTCTCGTCACGGTCGCCGCGGCCAAGACCCTGGGTCACCTGCTGCGCGCGCAGTGCGAATCGCTGCGCAAGGTGCTGACCGTCACCGATCTGAGCGTCGCTGGCGCGCAGCCCTCCTTGGCGAAGCCGGGACCCGCGGACGTCGCCTTCCTGCAATACACCTCCGGCAGCACGGGCAACCCCAAGGGCGTGGTTCTGACCCACG
>DAITMI010000061.1:0-16012 GCA_036835225.1 Rhodoferax sp.
CCCCAATCACATCTGAGCACGCCGCGCAAGGGACGCGGTTAATAGACCGCTTACTCTGAAGCCGGAATAGACCTGGAAAACCGTTCGGCGCAGCCGCCACCGTCAAGAAGAGACCCATAAGAGTCGTTCACGACAGGCAGCTAACTGGTGGCCCAGTTACGCGTTCATGCCGGACATTGCCTTATTGACGCTTGCGTTCGCTGAAACGTAGCGCATCGACCACGCGCGAGAAAGCTGGGGAAGGCTGTCGCCGGCTGGGATAGTAGAGGTAGTAGCCTTCAAATGGGGCACACCAGTCCAGCAGTACGCGAACGAGCCGCCCCTCCTCGATGTGCGGGGCGAATTCCTCTTCTGGAAGGAATGCAATGCCCAATCCTTCAAGTGCCGCGAGCACAATGTGGGGTGT
This sequence comes from Rhodoferax sp., assembly GCA_036835225.1. Classification (GTDB taxonomy): domain Bacteria; phylum Pseudomonadota; class Gammaproteobacteria; order Burkholderiales; family Burkholderiaceae_C; genus Rhodoferax. Next base: position 407 of record DAITMI010000061.1, read on the forward strand.
GCTGTTGAGCACAACCTGGCCATCAACGCGAACATTCAACTGCTCGCCTCGGCACTCGAACTCCCAGACGTACAACCCGCCGTGCGTTGGAAAGCGCATGTTGATGCAGCGGTGCGCCACCAGGTCACGCGGTGTCTTCGGTACGGGATTCTTGGTGAAATACGCAGGTGAGGCAACCGCGGCCATACGCAGCTTCGGGCCTATCGGTACCGCAATCATGTCCTTGTCGATGGTATCGCCCAGGCGCACGCCTGCGTCGAAACGATCTGCCACGATGTCTCTGAAGCCATAGTTGATGTCGAACTCGACCTTAATGTCGGGGAACTCGTTCAACAACGGGGCGATCTTCGGCAGCAGAGTCGTTCGCACGATGTGATCGCCGCATGTGATCCGCACGGTGCCAGCTGGCTTGTCGCGCATCTCCGTCAACACGTCCATTTCCGCTTCGATCTCATCGAAACGATGGCCGATGGCATGCAAAAGCCGCTCGCCAGCCACCGTGGGCGAAACGCTGCGTGTGGTGCGCGTGAGCAGCCTGATTTCGAGTTTTTCCTCAAGGCCACTGATAGCTTGGCTCAGTGCTGATTGAGTCACGCCCAGCAGCGCAGCAGCGCGGGTGAAGCTGCCTTCCCGGGCCACTGTGACAAAGTACAAAAGATCGTTGAGATTTCGTTTAACCATGAATCACTTTTTACATGGGCTATTAATTAGCCTGACTAATAAGCTCTTTAAGCATTCATTAACTAGTCAAGGTTACCTTCTTTTGCGAAGATCTCGCTCATGAAGCCATGAATGGAGATTTCAATATGACCAAGCAAGAATCCGATCGTCGTGAATTCCTGAAGACGGCTGGCACCAGCGTGGCTGCGCTGGGTGCCCTGTCCGCTGCTGGGAGCGCAGCTTTCGCTGCGGACAACAAGCCATTGCCAGACATGTCCAACGGCGCCAACAACTTCTTTAAGAGCGAGAAAGTGGCCGCGCAAAAAGTTACTTTCAACAACCAGTACAAGATGAAGGTCGTCGGGAATCTGTTCGCACCCAAGGCCCTCGATCGCAATGGCAAGCATCCGGCGATCATCGTCGGCCACCCGATGGGCGCGGTGAAGGAGCAAAGCTCAAACCTGTATGCGCAGAAGCTGGCCGAACAGGGCTTCGTCACCCTGGCGATCGACCAGTCGTACTGGGGAGAGAGCCAGGGCCTGCCTCGCAACGCCGTTGCACCGGAAATCTATTCCGAGAATTTCAGCGCAGCGGTGGACTACCTGGGCACCCAGTCATTCGTGAACAGGGAACGCATTGGCATTCTCGGCATTTGCGGCAGCGGCAGCTTCGTCATCAGCGCGGCAAAGATCGACCCGCGCATGAAGGCCATCGCGACGGTCAGCATGTACGACATGGGCGCGGCCAACCGCAATGCACTGAACCACTCGCAGACGCTCGAACAGCGCAAGCAGATCATCGCTGAGGCGGCGCAACAGCGCTATGTGGAGTTCACTGGTGGCGAAACCAAGTACACAAGTGGGACGGTGCACAATCTGGATAAAGACACCCACCCCATTCAGCGCGAGTTCTACGATTTCTATCGCACTCCACGCGGTGAGTTCACCCCTGCAGGTTCATCGCCTGAACTGACGACGCACCCGACGCTGACCAGCAACGTCAAGTTCATGAACTTTTACCCGTTCAACGACATCGAGATGATCTCGCCGCGTCCGATGTTGTTCATCACGGGCGACCAGGCGCATTCCAAGGAGTTCAGCGAAGAAGCCTACCGGCTTGCCGGTCAACCCAAGGAGCTGGTCATCATTCCGGGCGCGGGGCACGTCGATCTGTATGACCGAGTGAACCTCATCCCATGGGACAAGCTGAGCTCTTTCTTCAAGAAGAACTTGGCCTAAGCACGCATTTCATGACAGCACAAGTATGTAGCGCCACCGCAGTTGGTGCCCCCGCTTGGGGCAAGACTGAGGCGCAGCCTGCCATGTGGGGTGGTGTCTTCGCCAAGGAGATCGCTCATCACCGAGCCTGGGGTGGCCTGCGTGGACTCAGCCTGATGCTCAGTCTGCTCGTGCTCGGCGGTTGCGAAGCCGGCCAGCAGCCGGCTGCTGGCCCACTCGCTTTGACTGTCGCGGATGCCGGTGCGGCAGCTGTAAAACCGGAGGAAATACGCATGTGGATGACCGTCGGCGAACGTCGCTTCGCCATCACCTTGACCAACAACCCTGCTGCCCGTGCGTTCGCCGCGCAGCTGCCGCTGACGCTCGACATGGCTGAACTCAACGGCAATGAAAAGCACGCCGACCTGCCAAAAGCGCTGCCGACGAATGCGAACCGACCAGAAACGATCCGCAATGGCGACCTCATGCTGTACGGCTCGGACACTCTTGTTGTTTTTTATTTGACATTCGACTCGTCGTACTCATACACCCGCCTCGGTCGCGTGGACGACCCCGATGGCCTGGCGCAGGCGCTTGGCCAGCGTGGTGTACGGGTCATATTTTCCAAGAATTAATTTTTTTATTGACGTAGGAGCACGCACCATGACCATCAAAGCCTATGGCGCCCATGCGGGTGACCTGCCTCTTGAACCGATCGACATCAACCGGCGCGCTCCGGGCGCGCACGACGTGCAGATCGACATCGCTTACTGTGGCGTGTGCCACTCGGACCTCCATCAGGTGCGGTGCGTGCCGAGTGGGCGGGAACGCTCTATCCCTGCGTCCCGGGGCACGAAATCGTCGGCCGCGTGTCCGCCCTGGGCGCACACGTTTCAGGCGTCAAGGTTGGTGATCTGGTCGGCGTCGGCTGCATCGTTGATAGCTGCAAGCACTGCGAGGACTGTGGCGAAGGGTTGGAGAACTACTGCGACCATATGGTCGGCACCTACAACTTCCCGACCCCGGACGCGCCCGGCCACACACTGGGGGGTACTCGCAGCAGATCGTCGTGCACGCACGGTATGTGCTGCGCATCCGTCACCCCGAGGCGCAACTTGCTGCCGTCGCTCCGCTGCTTTGCGCTGGTATCACCACGTACTCGCCGCTGCGACATTGGAAGGTAGGACCTGGTCAGAAAGTGGGCGTGGTTGGCATCGGCGGCCTAGGCCATATGGGCATCAAGCTGGCGCACGCGATGGGCGCGTACGTGGTCGCCTTCACCACGTCCGAATCCAAGCGCGAAGCGGCCACGACGCTCGGCGCGGATGAGGTCGTCGTCTCGCGCAATGCCGATGAAATGGCCAAACAGGCCAAGAGCTTCGACTTCATTCTGAATACGGTCGCCGCGCCGCATGATCTGGATGCTTTTCTGATCCTGCTCAAGCGCGACGGCACGATGACGCCGGTCGGTGCGCCGGCCTCGCCACATCCCTCACCGCAGGTGTTCGACTTGATCATGAAACGCCGCAGCCTCGCCGGTTCGATGATCGGCGGCATTCCCGAGACGCAGGAGATGCTGGATTTCTGCGCCGAGCACGGCATCGTCTCCGATATTGAAATGATCCGGGCCGATGAGATTGACGAAGCCTATGAGCGCATGCTCAAGGGCGACGTGAAGTACCGATTCGTCATCGACTGCGCGAGTCTGGCCGCATAGCCATCAACCCATCCCAAGCCAAATGGAAAGGGCAACACTGCCTCCTTCATTCGGCTTTCGGTGCTCGCAAAGTGCTTTGGATGAATTCTCGGCTACTGGAGTCAATGTCCGGTATCCGGCGGGCAATTTGAATTTCTGTAGACCCGCTTACGCTGATTTGCTGACGACTGGATGAACAATCCGATCTCGCAATCTGAATGACTGCTTCGGCATTTCAGATTGTTGCCGCGAATGACCGGTTCTCACTTCCTTCAATGACTCCAAAGGGCACTAAAGGGTCCCTCGGAGCGGCAGCTAATTGGCACCAAATCTTCAGGTCCAAGTTCAAGGACGGTTTCACCTCATCCATGGCGATCAACACACAAGGAATTTGTTTTCAATGGTGGGCTCTAATGCAAAAAGGCCCCGAAGGGCCTTTTCTACAGCACGACTCTGTCGCGACGGTTTCTTACTTCTTTACAGCACGTTTGGCTGCTTTTGCTTTGGGCGCAGCCTTGGCAACAACCTTCTCCTTCGGTGCAGCAGGCGCAGGGTCGGCTTTAAGTGCAGTACGTTGATCACGCAGCGCATTGATTTCTGCATTGATCTTGTTCTTGCGTTCTGTCAGCTTCGCAATACTGCTGCTCAGTTTGGCCATCGCCTTGGCAGTCTTGGACACGGGTGCCTTTTTAGCGAGGGCTTTAACCGCAGGTTTGGCTGCTGGCTTGAGCACCTTGGCCAGGGTCTTCACTTTCGGATTAGCTGCAGCCTTGAGGGCGGATTTTTTTGCAGTTGCCATGATTTGATTTCCTTTTATTGTTGCCCTGGCAAAGTTGTTTTCGCCAGTGCCGGTATTGTGATCACTTCTTCGAGGAACGTCGATTGAAATCGCCTGGCATCAAGGCGCAGCCGAACATGCACGCTACTCCGGATTGAAGGGACGATGCGAACGCGAGGTCTCGGGGCACAAAGACGTGGCGCATTCAGTGGGTGCTGGCTCCCTCGGCACGGAACAAGGCCGGCATCGGCTGCGCTTTTGGATCGAGCTCGTGGGTACCGGTAGCAGGAAAACGCGGGACTGCAAATAGTCCGGCGAAGTGACCGCGGACGAGTGGGATTTCAGGCGTGGATCGAACGAGACCTGGATGTCAAAATGTATCTATCCATTTAGTGACAATCACTCTGGATTGATCTTCATTGGCCCCGGCTATGCGCGTACTGCTTTACAAAGACCTCAACACCCGCCGCGTCAAAGCGGCTTTTGCCAAGCTGCGCGCATTCCTGGAGGCCGATGACCCATCCCCTCGAAAAGGTAAAACCCGCGGATTTCTTCGCCAAAGGAGGGGGTCAAGGCCTCGGTACACCCGGTACAGGTTGCTGCCGACATCGGCTGAAAATGCCCGAGCTGCAGCGAAAAGTGGAGTGCTGCCACACGATTTCGCGGTAGACGCTCACTGCCAGGCCCAAAAACCAGGAGGCTGGCGCTCAAATGTAGATTTTGGTTTCCTTGGGTGTCCGGCTTGGGCAGGCAGCGATAGTTGATATTCCGACTTACTCCCGCCGGGAGTGGTCACAGCGCCGAATCCCGGTGTCAATAAATTTTTGGCTCATTCTTTCGTCATAGGGAGCCAAGGCCAAGGCGCAATTGTTGTTGATTGGAATCCACTTGATAGCCCATCGCCCGGTAACCCCGCTGTCGCTTTTCCCACATCCGGTAGAGTTGCGGATGATCCTGTTCGACGTAGTCGTAAATCAAGATGTCGCTCTTGTTTGCATGGTCACGATGAAGACGGCCGACGTATTGCTGCAGCGTTCCTGTCCATGAGATCGGAAGCGTCAGGATAAGAGTATCCAACGGCGCATGATCGAAACCCTCGCCCACAAGTTGGGCGCTGGCCAACAGTATGTGCGGGGCGTCCTCCGGCAACTCCGCCAAGGCCTTGATGATCGCCTGGCGTTCCTTTGCCTTCATGCGACCGTGCAGGACGAAGCACGGGTACTCGACATTCGCCAATTGCGTGCGCAACAGGTCAAGGTGTTCCGTCCTTTTGGTCAGCAACAGCACCTTGCGTCCGTTTTTCAAGGCATTGGTCGCGTCGGCGATGATGCGTGCGTTTCGATCGTCGTCCTCCGCCAGCCGCCGAATGACCTCTTGAATGCTGGCGTGGGGCGGAATGGACGGAGTCGGAAGATGCCGGAGCCGAACTATTAGCTGATCCGGCACATGTGCCGGGCGCCTGGCAATATGCCTGACGGGGCCCGACTGCATGAAGATGATCGGGTGGTGCCCGTTACTGCGAACGGGGGTAGCGCTGAGTCCCAGGACGTAGCGTGCGCTGGCTTGCTTCAAGACTGCTTCGAATGTTTCTGCGGTCAAATGATGTGCCTCGTCAATGATCACCTGCCCGTATCGGCTGAACAGTTCGGGTAGATCGTCGCGGCGCGCCAGGCTTTGGATGACTGCAATATCGAGCATGCCGGTGGGTTTCTTTTTCCCGGCGCCGATCAGGCCAATTTTTTGCTCGTCAAGTCCGACAAAACTGCCAAGCCGCTCCTGCCATTGCCGCATAAGGTCGGCGCGGTGGACAATCACCAAGGTACTGACCTTTCTCTTGGCGATAACGGCTGCTGCGATGACAGTCTTTCCAAATGCGGTGGGTGCAATCAGCATGCCGAAATCATGTTTTGTGATAGCTTCGAGCGCTTCCTGCTGATCCGGGCGCAGCACGCCGTTGAAGGTCGCATTCATCCGTTGCCCCATCGAACGCGCGTCCTCTAGACGGAGCTCAATTTTATTTGCGGCAAGCAATGCCTCGACGTCGCTCAGGCAACCTCGCGGCAATGACAGACATTTTTCGTGATTTTCTGCGCGGCTGATGATCCGGGGGGTATTCCATGTGGACCTGAGCGTGCCCTGAAGTTTGTAGAAATCCGGATTTTGGAACGCCGCAACACGGATTAGGCGGTTCATCAAGGGTTGCGGCAGGCCGGCCTTCTCGATGAACAATTGGGCGGCGATTGTTGCCTTTACCGCTCTCGGCATGATGCCGTTGAGTTTGACATCAGGCTTGGCCGGTCGTACCCATGGGGCGTCAGCGTTCTCTTCCGGCACTTCGGCATAAGCGATGTCGAGCGGATGGCGGTCCCCAACCAGTTTGGTCAACGCCGTTTCGATACGGCTTTGCGAAAGGGGCTTGATATTCTCCAGGAACGCCCACTGATCGCGGAGTTGCTGCAAGTTCGCGTCAACAAAGACGCTGCGTCCAAGGTCACGGGGTTCCTTTTGTAACGGCAATGCGATCAGGTTGCCAAATCCGCCTTTCGGCATGGTGTCCTGATTTGGGAACAGACGGTCGTAGGATTTAAGAGCCAATTGACGAGTGCGGGCGCAAGTCGCACTGATCAGCCCCGCGCCAAGACGTCGCACATCCCTTGCCGGCGTCGCGTTCTCAAAGAATAGCCAAAGGTGAGCTCCCTCGCCCGAGCGCGAGATTTCCAACGCCGCAGGGAGTTCATTGTCGAGGCAGGTTTGCAGCACCGCACGGGCATCTTCGCGCCAGTCCGCCTCATCAAAGTCGATGGCAAGAAAATAGCATCGGTTGTCGACCAGTAGAGGATACACGCCGGCGGTGATCTCGCCTCTAAGATGCTGGCGAATGATGGTGTCGGTGACGGGCGCATATAGGCTATGACTGCACTCGCTACATTTTATGGTCGGCAATTTGCAAATGCCGGATTTCCATTTGTTGGCGCAGTGGGGCGAATACCCAGACTTCCCCGTCGTGTTGCTTATCCAGCGAACTGGATAGATATCGTCCCTCCCACGAAAGAGTCGTCGGAAAAGCTTAACCTTCGCCGTGGGCGAAAACTCGTTGGCATTGGGTTGCAGCGCAGCATCGCCAGCGTCGGAATCTGATGATTGCGGTACCGTGATGCCGTGCTGCGCCAGCAGGGCCTTAAGCGCGTCATTCTCAGCACGTAACTGGATGAGTTCAGCTTCTGTCTTTGACATGCTCGGCTCGTTTTACGTTGATGGAAAAAACGAACCGCAGGCTAATTGACGCTGGCGAGGGATCGTCTTCCGAGGCTGGAGTGGCATGTCCGAAATTGGTTTTTTTTGCCTACCCCCCCAAAAAACTTAAAGCTACCCAATTTAGTCGCGGTGACGATTGTCACTCGGTTTGAACGAGTGGCTGATTTCATTTGAATGCAATGTCAGCCACCCCAGGAAAAATCCACCGTAACTCGTTCGGAGGTAACTTGGGGCATCACCGTTCGACCATGTTTGGTTAGCGTGACCAAACCATATTGCGCCATGGTGTGCAGCGAACGCGAAACGTTGGGCACATGTTTTCCCACAGCTTTGGCTAAGGCATCCATGGAGTCTGGGTGACTCTCTCGAATGACCTTGAGCAAGGCTATGTTCTCATCTGACAGGACTCGTGCCATGGCGGTCACCGAGGGGAACCAAACGTTGGGTTCATCTTTGGCGCGTTGGCGTGTTCCAGCCGCAATAGCCAGCGAACGGGCACGCTGCATAGGAACTGGCGCAATACCGAACTTCAATACCTTGTTCATGGACTGACCTCTTTTAAAACGCGATCTACTTCAGCATAAAAATCACTGACCAACTGGTAAGCAGTGTCAAACTCGTACAAAACACCCTCATCCAGAGCGTGTCGATGGCGGTGGTCGTACGGGAACCTTCTACCTGCATGCTTGAAGCGTGAGCCTGCTGGTCTCACGCTATGGGCATTATCGAAACCAATTAGCCGTGTGTTGTCCGGCGCATGCAGTGTCAAGCTGTACCTGATGCCGTGCGGTCGTTCCGCCGTAACGTCTACACTCGAAACTTCCATCTTGACCCAGTAGCCTGCATCATTTTGAACTTCAATATTGCCATCCAAGCCAAGTAGATATTCCAAACCAATGGCCGGTGAACGTTGTGATTCCATGCCAAAGCTTATCATGAACTGATAAGCTTTTCAATGTCCATTGGGTTGGAATGTGCCATTTTTCGGCTCATTGATGCCTCAGGCGTTTGGTGACCCAAAAGCATCCCTCATTTGCCGGGCCCGCTTGGCCTGATCCGTATGAAGTTAAATCGATGTGGTGGACACCGATGCATGGCGCAAATTGTCGCGGACCGTTGTAAGTTCCGCCTCTCGTGCCAAAGCATCCGTGGCATGTGTATGTCTGCTATCTCTCCAACGACATAGGCGCCACTATCTACGCCACCGGACCATGTCTTCAATCTGCAATCGATCTGATTTTGCGCACACATTGTTGATTTTCACTCGACATAGTCTTGACTCCTGTAAGCAACCCCGTTGTGGGAAAGGAGTCTGCCGTGAATTTCCCCGTCAACAACCAAATTGTTCTGTCGCTCGTGCCGTTGGCGCGAATCTGCGCAAGGAAATTGAGATTGCCAGGCTTTCCAGAAAACTGGTTTCATTCAAGGCGGATGTATCGCGTGGGCTGACCTGGAGGATGCTGTCGCAGAATTACTGAGTGGAACCGGTGAGAAGTTTGATCTTCCTGGCCAGTTCTTGCGTCGAATAGATCGACGTGGTATCAATGCTGGTGTGACCCGCCAGCTTCAATGAGGTCAATCAAGGTAATCATCAGCAGATGGGGATCAAGTGGCGAAGGCTCAAAGCCGACTTTTTCATAGAAGGCCTTTGCCTCATCTGACAGTGCGTGAACTATCATCCCCCCACCCGAATACCTATGGCATCGGCCGCCTGGATGACGCGCATGCCTGCGTCGTGAACCAGCGAGCGACCGAATCCTTGGCCATGCAACTTTTGGTCAACAGCCAAGCGGCCCAAAACGACTACAGGAATCGGATCTGGCATGTTGCGGCGAAACCGGCCGGTGGCGTCCGTGCTGGTGACAGCACCAGAAGCCAGTGCGTAATAAGCGACAACCCGTGTCTCATTGCAGACCGCGTAAGTTCGGGAGGCACCTCGGATCTGGTTTTTAAAGCTTCGGCGCTTTAGCCATTGATCCAGGCTGTCGATGCCACAGGAAAAACCTTCTGTCACATGATGCTCTGTCAACGGCATCGGTGCCGTCAACTTCATCCACGCTCCCAGGGCGCAGGTGTGAGCATGGTGTTACGCAAACGGGCGTTGGGTGGGATTGGGTGGCATATCCAATCGGGTCTGAAACTGCTCAAAGGCTTGCGGACTGATCGCCATGATCACTTGGTCAAGCAAAGTGTCTTCTGCGGCAATACGGGCAGCATCCAAAATGAAGTCAGTGCGGTTTTTGCCGCGCGACTTTGCGGCACGATCAATCAGATCGCGAACTTCAGGCTTGATACGAATATTGAGAGTGTCGCGCTTAGGTTCGGTGATTGCATGCATAAGGATTTCCTCTGGAGATGCGATGACTGCAGCAGGTTGTAATGACATTGTCATTAGTGATGATTGCGACTATGCCGGTTAAGTTGGCCGATTCTCACCCTGGCACACGGACAGACGCCCAGCAAGAGCGCAGATTTCGTCGCCGGAAAACGCATATCCTTCGACAATCTCAAACTGCCACCCGTCGGCGCATGCCCTGAACCGCCTTGATCTTGCGCGCCAACTCCTGGGTTGCATAGATCGAAGTCGTATCGATGCTCGCGTGCCCTGCCAGCTCCGAGACCACCTCGATCGGTACGCCGTCGACCAGCGCCTGGCGCACGAAGGTGTGGCGCATCCAGTGCGTGCTGGCTTTCTCGAAGCGGCGCGGATCCAGGCCGGCAGCGGCGGCACTTTTGGCCGCCTGGCCAAAGAACCGTTTCAGCACCGCATAGATACCAGCGGCCGACAGGGCGCTGCCGGGCTGCTGCGATAAGGCACGCGCCTGCAGCGCACCGCCCTCCCCCCGGCCCCATTGCGCCACCGACGCATGCAGGGTGCGAATCAGGGCCAGGTTGGACGGGTCGGCGCAGTGTTTGTCCTCCTGCATGAACTCTTTGCCATGCGTGGCCAGCAAACGCACCACCTCAGAATTGAGTGGCACCTCGCGCGTTTTGGCCCGCTTGCCCGTCACGCTCAGCACCCAGGTTGTCGGCAGATCCGGCAAGGACTCCAGCCGTAAATTTCCATGGCGCGCACGCGCCAGTTCATCCAGGCGAAGGCCCGACGTCACCAGCAACTCCAGAATGCATTTGAGCCGCAAGCGCTCCGGTCCATTCGCAATGCCGTCCAGACACTGCAGCACATGGCTCCACTCGGCTTCGGTGAAGGATCGGCGGATGTCGACCCTCGACGCCGGCAGATCAAAACCCTTCATGAGCGCCTTCATCGGGTTGGCCACCAGATAGCCGGCATCACACAGCGCCCCGTACATCGTCTGGATGATCACCAGCGCCTGCTTCTGCGAAGCCGGTGCGGGTTGGCCCCGGAAGGCGCGCCACCGCGGATCGCCTCGAAGCACCGGCGCCGGATGGATCCAGCTGGCCGGCACATTGGAGAGGAATTCGCGGTACCGCAGGCAGTCCGGTGAAGTCACCGAGGACAGGGGTTTCTTGAGCTCCTGCGCGCACCAGAGCAGGAAACGCTCGACCTCCTTGCGGTAGCTGCGCAGGGTCGATGGCTTCTCCTGGTAGTGGGCCAGCCAGGCGTGCACGGCTTCGAGGTCGTTGCTTGCGCCCAGGGTGTTGGCCATGTGGCTTCTGAATTCACCGGTTTCACCTGCCAGCCCGGGTGAATTCTGCATTAGGCTCAGGCCCAGTTGCACAATTGTTCCCAGCCCGAACTGCGTCAATGGATTGGAAGGACTTGGGCCCTGCTCGGCGCCCAGCTGCAACAACGCGGCCTGCGCCTTGTCTTTTAGTGCCCGGCGCGACTTGGGTTCATTCACGCTGTCACTGATGAGCAGATTCAAGTGCTGGTACTGCAGCCGCAGCCAGGCCAGCACCTGCTGGGCTCGCTGCACGCCAAAGCCCTGGATGCGCCCATGCCAGCGGTAGCCGGAGACGTTGATGAAGCGCACCAGGTCGCTCAGGCTGATGAGGCCCACCGTGCGCAGGCACTTGACCACGGGTCGCGCAAACCAGGCTTCGAGCCGGTCGCTGGCCGCCGGCGTCACCGACAGCAGGTTGTCCAGATGGTTGAGCGCCCTCACCCGCTCAAGCGCCGGATCCTTCAATCCTTCGGCGGCTTCGAGCGCGTCGGCGTTGTCCAGGCCAAACACGGCCTTGTATTCCGCTACCAGCTCGGCCTCGCTCCAGGCGTCCGGGTCCATGCCTTCACTCTCAACCCAGTCATCTAGAGTCGGCAAGCTCACAGCGGCTTTGACCGGTGCGTTGCTGCGCAGCAGATCCAGCAGGTGCGTGATCTTGGCTGACGCCGGCAGTGTGGCGTCCAGCAGCCGTCCGGCCTCGATGATGTGCTTGAGCAGCGCGTCGCGGCGGTTCTGGATGTAGCGCAGGTCGGTCGTCGTTTCACTCCACGCGAGATAACGGTTGAATGCCTCGCGCAGATCCAAGCCCAACAGGCTGGAGCGCACAAAGGCGAAATGGTGAATGCCCAAAGAGCGCGCGTCGCGCACGACCTGGGCTTTGGCACCCGGCGGGCGGCCCGGTTTGCGCGCTGGCTCGGCGCTATGGACCAGTGGCAGCATTGAAGTGGCCGGCTCAGACGGGTTTAGCATCAGCGTGACCCCTCAAGACTGCGCCTGCAGCAGGCGTCGCAGTGCAATCATGAACTGCTCTGCGGTGATGGGCGCTGCGCTCAGAAGCCCGTTATTGACCGTGTGCAGTGCCTGCTCAATGTCGCGCGGGCTGGCCAGCAGTGCTTTGAGTCCGTTGGGCGCAACCGATAGGAGATGCGCCGTGTGCGCCGGTGCCATAGCGTTGAGTGCCTCGAGCCAGCGAGACTTCCAACGCTCTAACGCATCCTCGTCCATCTTACCTGCCAGGTAGGCGAGCGCCACCACACGACCCAGATCCTTGTTGGAACGTTTGATCTGCCGCCCGGCAAAATTCTGGCCCATGATGGCGTCGCCGACACTGGGGTGGTGCAACAGGTTGGCCAAAGCCATCATCTCTGGCAGCGCAATGCGAAGCCCAGACTCTGTCAGCGTCGGCTGAAACTGGGCCAGACCGAGGTACGCAAAACTAGGCAGCGCAAAATGACCGCCACTGGTCTGCAGCCTGACGCTGGAGCGTCCACTGGTGTTGGGCAGCGGTGTCACGGTCAGCGGCGCGCCCAGTAATTCCAGAAACCAAGTGCTCGAACCTGGGGGTTGTAAGCGGACCACCGCCAGTCGTTCATCGCGAGTTGCCTCAGTCCCGGGCAAGTCGTAGTCTGGTGTTGCCTGGGGTTCCCAGCCCGCGCCAAGTAGCCGCTCCGTCACGCGGGTGGCGCTCACCACCGCGCGTGCATGCGGCGCGATCATGGCATCGATATCCTTGGTTCGCACCACCTGCGCAGTGTCGCTCAGCAGCTGATAACTGGCGGCCAGGCTGCCAACAATGATGATGTCACCACGCAGGGCGGCGGGAATCGCCTGGGCGACTTGCTGCAGAACATCGCGCGGCGTGATGGGAGCCATCATGTCAATCTCCGATCGGTTGGCGTAGACCAACGGGTGCCACATGATTGATCAAGTGCTCGACCTGGTGGATGAAATGTGCATCCCACAGGTTGACCAGGCACTCCAGGACATCCGCCCACACAAAACCATCCTGCGTCTCAAACAGGCTAGTGGGTCGGTTGAGGAAATGGACGATGACATGGGCTTGCCCCGTCGCTGCATCATCGCGCACCAGGGCGGGATCCAACTGCGCCACAAAAGAGAGATCGGTATGCAGATTGCCGTGTGCCACGATATCGAGATGCGGCGCGGCCGTCATATCCAGGGCGGGAAAGTGGTGCTTGGCACCCAAGACGCCGCCGATCGCCAGATCCTGGCGCCCTAGTTTGCTCAGCTGCTGAGCCAATTTCTGCGGCGATCTGGGCGACCCTGAGCGGTCAATGAATTTGGCCGATGGCGCGGTGGCGCAAACGCTGAGCCAGTGCTGCCAGGCTTGCGCGGGGAAGTCTTTCAACGTGATGCCGCGCTCATCGTCTCGCGCTAACCACGTGGGATCCAGCGCCTTCACCGCGGCATAGGTGGTGGGCAGACTGGCGCCGGCCATGGCGGCCAGTTCGGGCAAGCGCACGGGCGCCAGCCCTTGGATCCAGCGGTGCAGCAGCATGCCCACCACCGCTTCCCGCGATGAAGTCCTGGGTTTAGCCAAGAGCAGCTGGCCCACCTGTGCCTGCAATGCAGCCAGCGCGGCCGCATTCGTGGCGAGCGGCAGCACACGCGCGAGATCCGCTGCTGACTGCAGCGCATGGACCTGGATGCGACGTCCGACCTCCGGTCGCACCACGGCCTGGAACTGCTCAAGCTCTTGTGCCAGCCGCCTTTTGGTGAGGCCGCACTTGAATAGCAGACACAGACAGCTTGGGTGCTCGCCGTCGACGAGTGAATAGGCCGCGTCCATGAGCAGGGAGCGGAGATCGCGGGTGGTGCGAATGCCCAGCGCGACGTGCACCGTCATGCTGGCATCTTGCCCGGCGAGTTGCCCATCCCACCGAAAGGAAGCCTTATTCATAAATGCGCACTTTATATTTAAAGTGCATCTTAAATTAAAAATGCAGCTTTAGCAAGTCGCTCGCTCCGGCGTTTTGACATCAAGATGGGCTACTGGCCTGCCCATCAGCCCAGGGCCACTGGCCCTGGGCTGATGTGAGTGAAGATGGCCCGGTTTGGATCTGCTACTGCTGCAAACGCGGACTTATACACATTTATCTAACGTCATGATTTTAAGGATAATCATGACGTGCGATAGAACTGATTTATCTTTGATTCGGCGGAATCCAATGGCAATTGCAGCCGTTTGGCATGGCTTTAGCGACACGCCCGCTGCCGCTCCACAAACTTTGGCGCCAATGGTCCCTTGCTGCGTCCTGGCACGGCATTGCGAGCATCCCCACACTTGCACTGAGCAGTCCGGCTCGCGCCTCGGGAATGGGCGTCAAACCCCATCGGGATAAGCGCCGAACCGACCGGCGTCATAGGCCTTGTTATTACAGGTGTGTTTTGACATATTCACGATGCCCAAGAAAGTGCCCTGCAAGATGAGCTTGGGCCTAATGCTGGGCGCCCGGTGGAACCAGAGCAAGGAAAGTGGGTGTCGCCGAGAGAGAGAACGCGCCGATGGCGCGGAAGCCCGTCAGGCTGGAGAAAAACCTTGAGGGATTGGAGAGGCACGGTTTCTGACTTGCGGAGAGCTGGGAAGACGGGCATCCGGATTTAGGGTGCTTTTGGGCTATGTCTGAATTAGCTGTTGAAAGCTACCCGACTGCTGCCTAAAATGAAAGAGAAGTTAACAGTCATGGAAGTGCGGCATGGGCCATAGCGACTTTGTCAAACTTCTCGGGCAACTGGCGTCTTTGACCCAACAGCAGCGCACACAGATGCGAAGTGCGTTGGATGTACTTCCCACTACGTCTGCCACAGCAATTGCCGGTGTCATCCCCAGCCCCAACGCTTGCCCCCACTGCCAAGCTCCTGGCGAACAACTACGACCCTGGGGCCACAGCCATGGGCTGGCACGCATGCGCTGCCACGCTTGCGGCAAGACCAGCAATGCGCTCACGGGCACATCTTTGGCGCACTTGCGCAAACGTGAGCAATGGCTTCGCTATGGTCAGGCCTTGATTGAGGGGGTGAGCGTGCGCCAGGCGGCCCAATACTGTGGGGTCGATAAAAACACCGCGTTTCTCTGGCGCCATCGTTTTCTGGAGGCGCCGGCCTCGCACCGCCCCGCGCACGAGGGCGGGATTGTCGAGGCCGATGAGACCTTCTTTCTGGAGTCCTTCAAGGGGCAGCGCAAGTTGCCACGGCCGGCACGCAAACGCGCCGGGGTGGGTGCTCATTGGGAGCGCATTGCGGTGTTGGTGGTACGCGACCGCAGCAGGCAAACGGCCGACTTCCGGCTGGAGGGTATCGACGCACCCCATATCAGCGCGGTGCTGCGCCCCT
>DAITMI010000062.1:0-11276 GCA_036835225.1 Rhodoferax sp.
CGCGGCCCGGTGCTGTGGCTGACCATCACCCGCGAAGAGCGGCGCAACGCCATGAGCCACGGCGTGCTGGCCGGCATGACGCAAGCTATTGCGACGGCGCAGGGCCAGCGCGACATCCGCGCCATCGTCATCACGGGTGCGGGCAGCAAGGCTTTTTGCGCCGGCGCCGATTTGCAGTCGGCTCAGGCCTTCACCACCGACTACTCGGAGCCGCATGGCCATCTGGCGCAGCTGCTGCGCGCCGCGCGTGCCAGTTATGTGCCGCTGATCGCCCGCGTCAACGGCGCCTGCATGGCCGGTGGCATGGGCCTGCTGTCGATGTGCGACCTGGCGGTGGCGGCGCGCCACGCGGTGTTTGGTTTGCCCGAAGTGAAAGTGGGCGTCTTTCCGGCCCAGGTGCTGAGCGTGTTGCAGCACCTGATCCCGCGCCGCACCCTCAACGAGATGTGTCTGACCGGCGAGCCCATCAGCGCAGCGCAGGCGCTGGACGTGGGGCTGGTGAACTATGTGGATGACGATGTGGATGCCAAACTGCAGTGGCTCCTCGACCGCTTGCTGGACAAATCGCCCGCCGCCATCCGGCGCGGCCTCTATACCCTGAAGAAGGTGGAGAGCATGGCGTTCGAAGAATCGATCTCCTTCACCGAGAGCCAGATTGCGCTGTTTACCCTGACCGAAGATGCCAAGGAGGGACAGCAGGCGTTCCAGGAAAAGCGCAAGCCGAACTGGGTGGGGCATTGACCATGAGCACCACCTTCGACTACATCATCATCGGCGCCGGCACGGCGGGTTGCCTGCTGGCCAATCGACTGTCGGCGGATGCGAGCAAGCGCGTGCTGCTGATCGAAGCCGGCCGCAAAGACGACTACCACTGGATTCACATTCCGGTCGGCTACCTGTATTGCATCGGCAACCCGCGCACCGACTGGCTCTACCAGACCGAGCCGGAGGCGGGGCTGAACGACCGCGCCCTGCGCTACCCGCGCGGCAAAACGCTGGGTGGCTGCAGCAGCATCAACGGCATGATTTACATGCGCGGCCAGGCGCGGGACTACGACCAGTGGGCCCGCCTCACCGGTGACGATGCCTGGACCTGGGGCCAGGCTTTGCCGTACTTCAAATTGCACGAAGACCATCACCAAGGGGCCAGTGCCGCGCACGGTGCGCGCGGCATCGCGCCCGAGCTGATGCGCGACAAAACCGACCCCTACGTCCAAGTGTTGCGACACCGCAATGCCGGTGGCGAATGGCGGGTGGAAAAGCAGCGCCTGCGCTGGGATGTGCTGGATGCGTTTGCCCAGGCCGCGCAGCAGGCCGGCATTCCGGCCAGCGCTGACTTCAACCAGGGCGACAACGAGGGTGTCGGCTATTTTGAAGTCAATCAGCGCGCGGGCTGGCGCTGGAACACCGCCAAGGCGTTCTTGCGTCCCACCTGTTACGCACGGCCCAATTTCGAGATGTGGACCTCGGCGCAGGTGGTCAAACTGCTGCTGGAAACGCAGCCGGATGGCAGCCAGCGCTGCACCGGCGTGCAGGTGTGGGCCAGCTCCGAGATGGTGACGGCCACCGCCACCGCCGAAGTCATCCTGAGTGCCGGCAGCATTGGCTCGCCGCAGATCCTGCAGCTGTCCGGCATTGGTCCGGCCGCGCTGCTGCAGCAGCACGGCATTGCCGTGGCGCAGGACGCGCCGGGGGTGGGGGCCAACCTGCAGGACCATCTGCAGATCCGTGCCGTGTTCAAGGTCGAGGGCGTCCAGACGCTGAACACGCAGGCCAATTCACTCTGGGGCAAAGCCCTGATTGGCCTGGAGTACGCCCTCAAACGCAGCGGGCCGATGAGCATGGCGCCCTCGCAACTGGGCGCCTTCACGCGCAGCGACCCGGCCCAGCCGTATCCGAACATCGAGTACCACGTGCAGCCGCTCAGCCTGGAGGCGTTTGGCGAACCGCTGCATGGCTTCAATGCCTTCACTGCCAGCGTGTGCAACCTCAATCCCACCAGTCGCGGTACCGTGCAAATCAAGAGCGGCAAATTTGAAGACGCGCCGGCCATTGCGCCCAATTACCTGAGCACCCAGGCTGACCGCCAGGTGGCGGCCGATTCGCTGCGCGTCACGCGCAAGATCGTGGCGCAACCGGCACTGGCCAAGTACCAGCCGGAAGAGTGGAAGCCCGGCACCCAGTATCAAACGGACGAGGAGCTGGCCAAACTGGCCGGTGACATCGCCACCACCATCTTTCACCCGGTCGGCACCACCAAGATGGGCGCCGCCGATGACCCGCTGGCGGTGGTGGACTCGCGCCTGCGGGTACGCGGCAACGGCGGCCTGATTGCCGGCTTGCGCGTGGTCGATGCCGGTGTGATGCCTTTGATTACCAGCGGCAACACCAACTCACCCACCCTGATGATTGCGGAGAAGGCGGCGCAATGGATTGTGGAGGATGCGGCCCGGCGGGTGAAAGGGTAAGTCCTGATGTGCCAACGCGTCTGGGCGGGTACATTCTCTCAATCGTCAACGGGCCCCAGGCCCGCTGAAGGAGAAAGGCCCTGGAGACAAGCCCACACGGGCATATTAAAAAAATCATGCACCGCTTGAGCAACTGCGTTTTGAGAAGGCACCGGCAACCCCGGTGCCTTTTTCAATTAAATAGCCTGTAGCCCTCGTATTCATTGCCTAAGTAGCTATAAATACAATAGCGAAAGCCGCCAAAAAACGGGTGCGACAATGACCTGATGGAATTGTTGATTGTCTCGCTGGCCTCGCTGCTGGCCGGGTTTGTGGATTCGATTGTCGGCGGCGGCGGCCTGATTCTGGTGCCTGCCTTGTTTGCCACCTTTCCCGCCACCCATCCTGCCACCCTGTTCGGCACCAACAAAGGGGCGTCGGTCTGGGGCACGGCGTTTGCCACCTGGCAGTTCAGTCGCCGGGTTGAGATGCGCTGGGCCGCCCTGTTGCCGGCAGCGGGCGCCGGTTTTGTGGCGGCTTTTGCCGGGGCCTGGCTGGTCACCGTGGTGTCACCCGACTATTTGCGCAAGGTGCTGCCGGCAGTCTTGCTGGTGGTGCTGATCTACACCCTGCTGCGCAAAGAATTGGGCCGCACGCATGCGCCGCGATTCTCGGGCCGCCAAGAAAGTAGGGTGGCGGCCTGCATTGGGGCTGTCATCGGCTTTTACGACGGTTTTTTCGGGCCGGGCACCGGCAGCTTTCTGGTCTTTTTGTTTGTGCGCCTGCTGGGTTACGATTTTCTGAGCGCCTCGGCCTCGGCCAAGTTGATCAACACGGCGACCAACTTGGCCGCGCTGCTGCTGTTCGCCGCCAAGGGCCATATCTGGTGGCACTTTGTCGTCGCCATGGCGCTGGCCAATGTGGTGGGCAGTTTGCTCGGCACCCGCCTGGCGCTCAGGCATGGCACCGGCTTTGTGCGTGCGGTGTTTATCGTGGTGGTGAGTGCGCTGATCTTGAAGACCGGGTACGACGCGTTCTTGCGTTGAGCGCTTGCTGCGTCAGCCGCCGAGTGTTGTCAGCGGGTGCCGGATGGGGCGCTGGCGGCTTTTTCTGGCGCGCTGCTTGCGGTGGGCGGCCATGGCACTTCGGCCATGCTGCGCGGTTTGCCACGCGGTGTGGTCGCCTGGGACTTTTGCACGGCTTGAATATCTTCCACGCTCGGGTACTGGTTCAGCAGCCAGTAATCAATCACACGGCGGGCAATTGGGGCTGAATTTTGGGCGCCAAAGCCGGCGTTTTCCACGATGATGGCCAGTGCAATTTTCGGGTTATCCGCCGGTGCAAATGCCGTGAACAGTGCGTGGTCGCGAAAGCGTTCCTCCATTTTGGAGGCCACGTACTTTTCGTTCTGTTTGATCTGAACCACCTGGGCCGTGCCGGTCTTGCCGCCACTGGTATAGGGCGCGCCGCGAAAGCTCGAAGCTGACGTGCCCTCAATATTCACCCCCACCATCGCATTCTTGATGACTGCAATATTGGCGGCTTTGGCAATCGCTTCCCCCATCGACTCGTGCGTGGTGCTGCGGTTGGCCTGGGTCAGGGTGTCCACCACTTCCTTGACCAGGTGCGGTTTCATTTTCACGCCGTTGTTCGCCAGGGTGGCGGTGGCGGATGCCAGCTGCAGCATGGTGAAGTTGTTGTAGCCCTGGCCGATGCCGAGCGAGATTGTTTCGCCCGCGTACCATTTTTGCTGGTCGGCGCGCCGGTAGGCCTTGCGTTTCCAGGCGGTGGACGGCAGCAGGCCGCGCACCTCGCCGTGAATGTCGATGCCGGTCAACTCGCCAAAACCGAAGCGCTGCAACTGGTCATGGATGGTGTCCACCCCCATGTCGTTGGCCAGCACGTAGTAGTAGGTGTCGCAAGACTGCACGATCGAGCTGTACATGTTGACCGTGCCATGGCCGCCCTCCTTGTCGTCCCGAAAACGGTGACCACCGAGCATGAAAAACCCCGGGTCGGCAATCGACTGCTCGGGCGTGCGCAGACCGGTCTCCAGTGCCGCCAGCGCCATGAACGGCTTGTAGGTGGAGCCGGGCGGGTAGGTGCCGCGCAGCGCCCGGTTCAGCAGCGGTTTGTCAGGCGATTCATTGAGTGCTTGCCAACTGTCGCTGTCAATACCTTCCACAAACAGGTTGGGATCGAAGGTGGGCTTGCTGACAAACGCCAGGATTTCGCCGGTCTTGGGGTCTAGCGCCACCAACGCGCCGCGGCGGTCGCCAAATAACTCCTCAGCCAGATGTTGTAGCTTGATGTCAATCGACAGCTTGACCGTGTTGCCGGGGATGGCGGGGCTGCTGGCCAGCTTGCGCATGGCACGGCCCCCGGCCGAGGTTTCCACCGAATCCACGCCGGTGGTGCCGTGCAACTGGGCTTCAAAACTCTGCTCCACGCCGAGTTTTCCGATGTACTCCGTGCCACGGTAGTTGGCCTGGTCATCGGAATCGTCGAGCTTTTCTTTCTCGGACGGGTTGATGCGCCCGATGTAGCCGATGACGTGGCTGCCCAGTTCCCCATACGGGTAGTTTCGAAACAACCGGGCTTTGATGTCCACGCCGGGGAAGCGGTAGCGTTGCGCTGCAAATTTAGCCACTTCTTCATCACTCAGGCGGGTGCGCAGGGGCAGCGATTCGAAGCTCTTGGATTCTTCCCGCAACTTCTTGAAACGACGCCGGTCACGCAGCGAGATGTCCAGCACTTGGGACAGCTCGTCAATCGTCTGCTCCAGGTTGACAATCTTGGCGGGTGTGACTTCCAGTGTGTAGGCCGAGTAGTTGGTGGCCAGCACCATGCCATTGCGGTCCAGGATCTGCCCCCGGTTCGGCACCACCGGCACAATGGCCGTGCGGTTGTTTTCCGCCTGCTCCAGCAGGTCGTCGTGACGCACCACCTGGAGGTACACCAGCCGGGAGGCCAGCAGCAAGAAACCGAGCACCACGGCGAGGCTGGCCACCAGCACCCGGGCCCGAAAGCGCGACAGGTCAGCTTCGACGTTGCGAAGTTCCGTCATGACAGCGTGACACGGGAATCGACCGGCAGGGCGGCTGCCGCGGCACCGAGCCGCCCCAAGCAAGGCACGGCCCCCTCGGGGGGCAGCGCAGGACGCGAAGCGACAAGCGTGGGGGCCATATTAAAGGGGCCGGTGCGCGTCGGGATTGGGCGCCCTTCGCTGTGGAAACAACAAGATCACGCTGACCACTGGCCACAGCAGTGACTCAATGACAGGTGCCAGCAGCATTAAGAAGCCGGGGAAGGTGCCGCCCGCGATCATGCGAATCGTCAACTCGATGGCGTGGGACGCCGCAAACAGCGGCAAGACCTGAAAGGCCTGCGACGGCACACCGAACCACAGCAGGCGGCGGTGAATGGCAATGGCCAGAAAACTCAGCACCGTGTAGCTCAGTGCATGCTGTCCCAGCATCGCGCCCTGGTGCACGTCGATCAATATGCCGAAGATAAAGGCAAGGCCAATGCCCACGCGCTGCGGTTGGTGAATGCTCCAAAACACCAGTACCAGAGCCAAAAAATCCGGCATCCAGGCGGCCCGACCCCACAGGCCCATGTTCTGCAACATGTTAAGGGTCAGCGCCGCAACCAGGCTGCCCCAGATGAAGAACGGATTGGCGGGCAGCAGCAACTGATGCCCTGGGCGCATGATCATTTTTTGAGCTCTTTCCTGGCCGGCGCGGGGGGTGCTGCTACTGTGGGACGAGGTGCGATCTGGGTGGCGAGCGGTTCAAGCACGATCACATGCCCTACCCCGGAGACCAGCGCCAGCGGCACACAACTAATGCGGGCAAAGGCCGAGTCCACCCGTCGGTCCACTTTCTCCACCCGAGCCACCGGCAGGCCCGGCGGGTAAATGCCGTCCACACCACTGGTCGTCAGCAGGTCGCCGGGCTGCACATCGGCATTGGCGGCCATGAAGCGCAGTTCCAGTGCGCTGGAGCGCAAGGCCGGGTCGCCAAAGGCTACCCCGCGCGCACCGGTGCGCGTATTGAGCACGGGAATCGCCTGGTCACGGTCAGTGATCAGTGTCACTTCGCTGACCATGGGATAGACCCGCGTCACCTGGCCCAGCACGCCGGTTTCATCCAGCACGGGAGAGCCGGCCACCACGCCCTTGAGCAAGCCGCGGTCGATGATGACTTTGCGGGTGTAGGGGTCGGCGGCGTCATACAGTACCTGCGCCGCCTGCGACGGGGTGGTCACTCGGTCGCGCAGTCCCAGCAACTGGCGCAAACGCGAATTTTCCAGCACCAATTGTTCAACCTGATTGGCGCGTTGCGATTGCAGGGCCAGTTTGTGGAGCGCCGCTGCTTCGCTGGCCTGGGAGGCACTGAGCGACTCGAAATACTGGCCGCCCCCCTGAGCCCACACCACCGGTCGCAGGGCCAGCCATTGCACCGGGTACAGCACGGTCGCCACCGCCACCCGCAAGGGCTTCGCGACACGGAAGCGCGCGTCCGCCACCATCAGAAACAGGGCCAGTGCGCTGAAGAAAATGAGTTTGGACAGGGCCGAGGGGCCCTGCCTGAAGAAGGGGGGGGGGGTGCCGTCCAGCGTACCAAGTGGCATCGCTGCACCTAAAAATTATTCGCTGGTGAAAATGGAACCCAGACGGTCCATCTGCTCCAGCGCGATGCCGCAACCCCGTACCACACAGGTCAAGGGATCTTCCGCCACCAGCACTGGCAGGCCGGTCTCTTCGGCCAGCAGGCGGTCCAGATCACGCAACAGGGCACCACCGCCGGTGAGCATCATGCCGCGGTCGGCAATGTCAGCCCCTAATTCAGGCGGGGTCTGTTCCAGCGCGTTTTTGACCGCCGACACAATGTTGTTGATCGGATCGGTCAGGGCTTCCAGAATCTCGTTGCTGGAGATGGTGAAGCTGCGTGGCACGCCTTCCGACAGGTTGCGGCCACGGACTTCCATCTCGCGCACTTCGCTGCCTGGAAACGCCGAGCCAATTTTTTTCTTGATTGCCTCAGCGGTCGGTTCGCCAATTAGCATGCCGTAATTGCGGCGGATGTAATTGATGATGGCCTCGTCAAAGCGATCACCGCCCACGCGCACGCTGCCCTTGTAAACCATGCCACCCAGCGAGATCACGCCGACCTCGGTGGTGCCGCCGCCAATGTCCACCACCATCGAGCCGCTGGCTTCACTGACGGGCAGGCCGGCACCGATGGCGGCTGCCATGGGTTCCTCAATCAGGTACACATCGCTGGCGCCCGCGCCCAGTGCCGATTCGCGAATGGCGCGGCGCTCGACCTGGGTCGAGCCACACGGCACGCAGATGATGATGCGCGGACTGGGCCGAAAGATGCTGCGCGGATGCACCATCTTGATAAACTGCTTGAGCATTTGCTCAGTCACGGTGAAGTCGGCAATCACGCCGTCCTTCATCGGGCGGATGGCCTCAATATTGCCGGGTACTTTGCCCAGCATGGCCTTGGCTTCCTTGCCGACGGCCTGAATGGTTTTCTTGCCTTGTGGGCCACCTTCGTGGCGGATGGCAACGACCGAGGGCTCATCCAGCACAATACCCTTGTCACGTACGTAAATCAGGGTGTTGGCGGTGCCAAGGTCGATTGCCAAGTCAGTGGAGAAGTACTGACGGAATGCTCCAAACATTAAAAATCCTCTCGGGCATGGCGTGCGCTCCGGCCCGCCATCACCATATTGACTGGTTCAAAATCGAATATTTCTGGCGAAAAGCTGCGCTGACGCAGACGCGCGGCCAAAGGCAGGATAATACTCTATCCCCTGTAAAAACTTTAGCTGGAGAAGCGCCTTTCGAGGTGTCTTACAACCGGTTTCGAATGAAGATACGTCATGTCCCTGACTTCTGCTGACATCGCCCGCATTGCCAACCTGGCCCGACTGGAGCTAAAGTCGGATGAAAGTGAGCGCATGCTGACGCAAATCAATGGTTTCTTCGACATGGTCGAGAAAATTCGTGCGGTCGATACCACTGGCATCGAGCCACTGGCGCATCCACTGGCCACCGTGCAGGACATCACCTTGCGCCTGCGCGAGGATCGGGTGAGCGAGCCCGACAACCGCGAGGCCAACCAACGCAATGCCCCCGCCGTCGAGCATGGGCTGTTTCTGGTTCCCAAGGTGATTGAGTAGTACCGAATTAGTCGGGAGACAGCGCTTGCTCGCTTTGTGTAGCGACGGTCTGCCCCACAAAAAATATGAAACACAACACCCCCGCACTCCATGACCTTAGCCTGGCCGAACTGGCCACGCAACTGCGCGCGCGTAAAGTCTCGGCGGTCGAGACCGCACAGCACTTTCTGGCCCGTGCCCGGGCGAACGCGTCACTGGGCGCTTTTCTGGATATCAACGAGGACGTGACGCTGGCGCAGGCTCGCGCTGCCGATGTGGCACTGGCGGCGGGCGGCGCAAGCGCCTCGCGCGGCCTGCTGGGCGTACCGGTGGCGCACAAGGATATTTTCGTCACCCGCGATTTCATCGCGACGGCTGGCTCCAACATGCTGGCGGGCTATCGTTCACCATTTGACGCCACGGTGGTCGCCAAACTGGCCGAGCAGGGGGTGGTGACCTTGGGCAAGCTCAATTGCGATGAGTTCGCCATGGGCTCGGCCAACGAGAACTCGGCCTTTGGCCGCGTCCAAAATCCGTGGGACACCACCCGCACGCCGGGCGGTTCGTCCGGTGGCAGCGCGGCGGCGGTGGCGGCGCGCCTGGTGCCTGCCGCCACCGGGACCGATACCGGTGGCTCGATTCGTCAACCCGCTTCGTTTTGCGGCATCACCGGCATCAAGCCCACTTATGGCCGCGCTTCCCGTTATGGCATGGTCGCCTTTGCGTCCAGCCTCGATCAGGCCGGGCCGATGGCGCGTAGCGCTGAAGACTGCGCCTTGCTGCTGTCAAGCATGTGCGGGCCCGACCCCGACCGCGACTCCACCTCGCTCGATGTGCCGGCGGAAAATTTCAGCCGTTCACTGAACGATGGCCTGGCCGGTCTGCGCATTGGCCTGCCTGCTGAATTCTTCGGCGAAGGGTTGGCGCCCGATGTGCGCGCCGCCGTGGACGCGGCCCTGACGGAGCTCGAGAAGTTGGGCGCCAGGCTGGTGCCGATCTCGCTGCCTCGCACCGAGCTGTCCATTCCCGTTTACTACATCATCGCCCCGGCCGAGGCCTCCAGCAACCTCAGTCGCTTTGACGGCGTGAAGTTTGGCCATCGCGCCGAGAAGTACGCCGATTTGACTGACATGTACAAGAAAACCCGCGCCGAGGGTTTTGGTGATGAGGTGAAGCGCCGCATCATGATCGGTACCTACGTGCTGTCGCACGGCTACTACGATGCCTACTACCTGCAGGCGCAAAAAATCCGGCGCATGATTGCCGATGATTTCCAGCAGGCGTTCAAGCTGTGCGACGTGATTGCCGGCCCAGTGGCGCCCACCGTGGCCTGGAAGCTGGGCGACAAAAGTGACGACCCGGTCGCCAGTTACCTGGCCGACATCTTCACCTTGCCGGCCTCGCTGGCCGGTTTGCCCGGCATGAGTCTGCCGGTCGGTTTTGGCGCTGGCCGTATGCCCGTGGGCCTGCAGCTGATTGGTAATTATTTGCAGGAGGCGAAGTTGCTCAATGTGGCGCATCGCTTCCAGCAAGCCACCGATTGGCATGCTTCCAAACCCGAGGGATTTTGAAGATGAATACACCTAAGTCACTGTTGGTGATGGGCTATGAAGTGGTGATCGGCTTCGAGACCCACGCCCAGCTTTCCACCCAATCCAAAATTTTCAGCCGCGCTCCGATCGCGTTCGGGGCCGAACCGAACACCCAAGCCTGCGCGGTGGATCTGGCGCTGCCCGGCACCCTGCCGGTGATGAACAAAGGGGCGGTGGAGCGCGCTATTCAGTTCGGTCTCGCCGTTGGCTCACATATCGCAGCGCGCAGCATCTTTGCACGCAAGAATTATTTTTACCCCGATTTGCCCAAGGGCTACCAGATTAGCCAATTTGAAATCCCGGTGGTACAGGGCGGGAGTGTCGAGTTCTTTCTCGGCGATGAAAAAATGTCGGTGCGCCTGGTGCGCGCCCATCTGGAAGAAGACGCCGGCAAGTCGCTGCACGAAGACTTTGTCGGGCAAACCGGCATTGACCTGAACCGTGCCGGCACGCCTTTGCTGGAGATCGTGACCGAGCCCGACATGCGATCCAGCGCCGAGGCGGTGGCCTATGCCAAAGAGCTGCACAAGATCGTGACCTGGATTGGCATTTGCGACGGCAACATGCAGGAAGGCAGCTTTCGTTGCGACGCCAACGTGTCGGTGCGCAAGCCCGGCGAGCCCTTGGGTACGCGCCGTGAGGTCAAGAATCTGAACAGTTTCAAGTTCATGCAACAGGCCATTGACTACGAGGTGCGTTGGCAGATTGAGCAAATTGAGGATGGTCACGCAATTCAGCAAGCCACGGTGTTGTTCAATCCGGATACCGGCGAAACCCGCGCCATGCGCACCAAGGAAGACGCGGCCGATTACCGCTATTTTCCGGATCCGGATTTGCCGCCGCTGGTCATCTCGGATGAATGGGTGCAGCGCGTGCGCGCCGAGATGACGGAATTGCCGCGGGTGATGGCGCAGCGCTTGGTGGCCGACTATGGCCTCTCGGAGTACGATGCCAGCGCCTTGACGCAAAGCCGTGACATGGCCGCTTATTTCGAAGCCGCGGCCAAAGCCTGCGGCCAGCCCAAGCTGGCCAGCAACTGGATCATGGGCGAAGTGTCGCGGCG
>DAITMI010000062.1:11376-15825 GCA_036835225.1 Rhodoferax sp.
GTCGAGGAATACAAGGCGGGCAACGGCAAAGCGCTTAATGCTTTGGTGGGCCAGATCATGAAGGGCAGCAAGGGCAAAGCGAATCCGCAGCAAGTCAACGACCTGTTGCGAAAAAAACTAGGTTGAACCCAGGCCAACCCTGCCTGGGGCGTGCGCGTCAGCGCGACTCAGCGCGTTTTGTTGGCAGTGGCGGGTAGTGCGCGCGACTGCAACGCCCACAGCTGCTTCAGGCGCACCAGCTCTTCATCAAAGCGTGCATTGACACGTTTGATTTCGGTGTCTTGATCGGCAATAAAGCGCCCCTGGATGGCCAGGCTTTGGGCCACCTCATCTACTTGGCGGCGTATCGATGCCGGGGCTTTGGTGGGGTCTTTCTTGTAGAACTCCATCTCCAGGTTGATGTCAGTGCGCTGGCGCAGCAATTCTTCCGCCCGGTTAATGGCCGCTTGCCGCACCACCCCGATCTGGCTCAGTGCCTCCGCCCGTTCCTTGTCATGCACCGTCTTGCTGGGGTAGCGCACCAGCAGCGCCCGGTCGCGCCGTTTTTCTTCGTTGATGCGGGCCCGCTCTTCTTGTTCCGCTTTGTCTTTGATTTCCCGCTCAGTGCGTTCATGGGCGGTGAGCGTTGGCCCGATCTTGGCTTTTACCGTGCCGCTGGGGTTGAGCGCCTGCTGTTGGCGGTCGCTGCACTCGGCAATGGGCCGGTCGGAGGTCAGCTTGCGGCCCCTGGCGTCAATGCAGGTATAGATGCCCTGGGTGTTCGTCGTCGGCTGCGCTTGCGTCGATGCCATGCCTGCCAGGCTCGCCAGCAGTACGCCTTTGCTGATGCCTGTGAACAGTTGCTTCAAAGCGGAGCCCGTCGATCTGAACATGCTTAACTTTCTTCTACGCCATAACGTTGTCGGTAAGCCAGTACGCGCTGGTGGTCGGCGGCCAGACCCTCCGCGCTGTGCTTGGCGAGATACTGCATTAAATCAGTCAACTTCGCAATCGCACAAACCTGCAGTCCGAGTTGCTTTTGAACGTACTGAACCGCGCTGTGCGCAACATCCATCCCGTTTTCGGTCGCTTTTTCCTGCCGGTCCAGCGCGATGACGACCGCGTGTGCCGTCGCACCGGCAGCACGGATGAGGGCAATCGATTCACGCACCGCCGTGCCGGCTGACATGACGTCATCCACAATCAACACGCGACCTTTAAGCGATGCGCCGACCAGGGTGCCGCCCTCGCCGTGGTCCTTGGCTTCCTTGCGGTTGTAGGTAAACGGCACATTACGCCCCAGTCGCGCCAGTTCCACCGCCAGCGCCGCACCCAGCGGAATGCCCTTGTAGGCCGGGCCAAAGATCATGTCGAACTCGATGCCGCTGGCAAGCAGGCGTTGCGCATAAAATTGCGCCAGCCGGCCCAGCTTGGCGCCATCGTCAAACAGGCCGGCGTTGAAAAAGTAGGGGCTGAGACGGCCGGCCTTGGTTTTAAATTCGCCGAAGCGCAGCACACCACAATCCACCGCAAACTGCACAAAATCCTGGGCCAGCACATCTTGCGCCGGGGTTTGTTCAGGTTTCGTGGCAACACTCTCTGACATGGGACATTCCTTGTTTAAATTGACCAGCCTGAACCTCAATGGCATCCGCTCCGCCACCACCAAAGGCCTGGAAGCCTGGCTGACCAAGGTCAAGCCTGATTGTATTTGCGTGCAGGAAGTCAAGGCACAGGCCGTTGATGTGCAGGGCCGCTTTGAGGAATTGGCTGGCCTGCGGGGTCATTTTCATTTTGCCGAAAAGAAAGGCTATTCCGGCGTGGGCGTTTATACCCGGCAAGAGCCCAGTGATGTCATTGTGGGCCATGGCTCATCCGAGTTTGACACCGAGGGCCGGTATGTGGAACTGCGCTTTGACACATTGAGTGCCAAGCGATCCATCATCAGTTGTTATTTCCCCAGTGGTTCCTCTGGAGAGGAGCGTCAGCTTGCCAAGTTTCGCTTTCTTGAAGAGTTGTATCCGCACTTGGCGCAGCTCAAGGCCGGGCGCGAGTTCATCCTGTGTGGTGATGTGAATATTGCGCATCAGGAAATTGACTTGAAAAACTGGAAGGGCAATCGCAAAAACTCCGGATTTTTACCCGAAGAACGGGCCTGGATGACCAAGTTGCTGAACGAAGCTGGCATGGTGGACGTGTACCGGCAGTTGCAACCCACCGCCACGGATGAGGCCTACACCTGGTGGAGCAACCGGGGGCAAGCGTATGCCAAGAACGTGGGTTGGCGACTGGACTACCACTTGGCGACGGCGGGTTTGGCATCGGCTGCCAGGTCCACCGCCATTTACAAGGAGGAGCGTTTCAGCGACCATGCCCCGATCACGGTCGAGTATGACTGGGTCCTCTGAAGGCGCCCGACGCGACTGCTATTGAGCATTCGATGGCGTCGTCATCGAGACGGGTGCTGAATTGATCAAGCGCGGCGTTTCCGTGAAGGCGGATGAAATGGAGGCGCTGCTGGTAAGGTCGGGCGGGAGAGCTCGCCACGAAGCTCTAGGCATAACCGAACAAAGGGTAATTCCCTAGAAAATACCCGCTCCGACAGGGAATGAATGTCTCTTTTCGGCGCTCTCTTACACATGCTCCTGACTTCCGAAGCGCACTACAACCAATGGGTGCGCGACCACTACCGTTTTCTGATGCGCAGCGCCTGGGCCTTGACCGGCTCGCGCGCGGTCGCAGAAGACGTGGTGCAAGACTGTTTCGCCAATGCCTGGAACTGCCGGGATCAGTTGCGTGACGTGACTTTGGCGCGGCCGTGGCTGTTCCGGATCATGCGGCGCAGCATCTTCAGGCACATCAGCCCGTGTGCACAGTCGCTGGAAGACAGCGACGAGGCTGATTTACTCCAAGCGCCCGACAGCGGCATTGACAACCGGTTGGACGTGGTGAAGGCGCTCGGCCGGATTGCCCCGATTCACCGTGAAGTGCTGGCGCTGCACTATTTTGACGACATGCCCACGGCACAGATCGCCGAGGCGCTGGAAATCGCGCCAGGCACTGTGCTGTCCCGCCTGGCGCGCGCGCGCGAGGCATTGAAAACCGCTATGACCACACCTGCGCGCGCGCCGAAACAATCAGTGCCCTCGGCGAGCAACGTGACAGCGTTCAAAAGAAATTGACATGACACACCGACCTCAGGAAGATGAATTTGACCTGCTGGCGCGCGCAGAACTGTCGCTGGCCTACGAGCCGGGTGAAGTTCCGGCCACCTTATTGCGCCACACCCCCCTGCTCGCACGCCGGGGCGTGCAGCTGGGCCTCGCCGCGTTGGTGCTGATGAGTACCGCCCTGGTCGGCGTTCTGGCGATGCGTCCACCCAACCTGGTGCGCGAGGCCATTGAACACGAGTATTACGAGCGCACCTTGCGCGGCAACTTCATGGACGCAAAACCCCTGCTCGCCCACCTTGGGCTGGAGCATGCCCCTGTGGTGCCAGGTTATCCCCAGTTGATGCGCCCGTGCGAGATTGAAGGCCAGCTGGTTTACCACCTCACCACCTTCTTCGAGAAAGGCGGCATGGTGACCGTCTTTGCGTTCGACAAACCGATCACTTTGAAGGAGAACTCGGGCTGGTGGGCCGACGTCTATTGGCAGGTGGTGACATCCAAAAATGGCGATAAGCCGCTGATCATGGTGTCACAAAAGAAAAGAGCGCTGACGGTGGCGCATGCCGCTTTCGCGAAGCCGGCGGTTTGACCCGTGCGGCCCGTAAAAAATTTCCCCAAGCAACAGAACCAGGAGACCAGCATGAGAATTTTTGGACAATCCACCTCGATCAACACTGCACGACGAATTTTCTTTTCCTTGAGTGCGACGGTGCTCGCTGTTGCGCTGCTGTCAACTGAGGCGCAGGCGCAAGCGGCGCCGGTCAAGAACAGAATCGTGTTCCAGGTCAGTGACAACGATCCCGCCAAATGGGGCCTGGCGCTGAACAACGTGCAAAACGTACAAGCCGATCTGGGCGCTGAAAACGTCGAGCAGGAGATCGTCGTCTATGGGCCGGGTATCGCCATGCTCAAGGCTGACTCCCCTATGGCCCAACGCATTGCAGGCGCCCTGAAAAGCGGCGTCAAGGTAGTGGCCTGCGAGACCACCCTGAAGGCGCAGAAGTTGACCTACGCAGACATGCTGCCCACTATCGGCTATGTGCCGGCCGGCGTGGTGGAACTGATGAAAAAGCAACAGCAGGGTTATGCCTATATCCGCCCCTGAGCGGGCTGTGCGAGACTTTCCCCCCAATTTATATCCAACCAAGGAAATTTGACATGCAAACTCGTCGCAAGACACTCAAGCACAGCGCCATCGTGGCCGGCCTGCTGGCCACCACCGGCCTGTTCCCTCAGTACGCTTTGGCCTACAACAAGGTGGCGTTTGAGGCCAAGACCCTGGCTGAAGTGCTCAAGGCCA
>DAITMI010000063.1:0-3443 GCA_036835225.1 Rhodoferax sp.
GGGTGGGCCGGCGCAGGCGGTGCAGCCGCTCGGCAAGCAGGATTTTGAGCTGGGAAAGATGCAACACGCAGGAACTTGGGTGGTGAGGCGGCGGCGTAACAAAAAACGCGCTCGAAGGCGCGTTTTTGATCGAAGCAGCGCGCCGTTTACTTGGCGACCACGCGCACCATCTCCAGGCACTTGCTGGAATAGCCCCATTCGTTGTCGTACCAGGCGACGATCTTGACGAAGGTGCTGTCCAGTGCAATGCTGGCATCGGCGTCGAAGATGGAGGTGCGGGCGTCACCGCGGAAGTCGGTCGCCACCACTTTGTCTTCGGTGTACCCGAGCACGCCTTTGAGGGCGCCTTCGCTCTGCGCTTTCATCTCGGCGCAGATTTCCTTGAGCGTGGCTTCCTTGTTCAGCTCCACCGTCAAATCCACCACCGACACATCGCTGGTGGGCACGCGGAACGACATGCCGGTGAGCTTCTTGTTCAGCTCAGGAATCACCACACCGACCGCCTTGGCCGCACCGGTGCTGCTTGGGATGATGTTCTCCAAAATGCCGCGGCCGCCGCGCCAGTCTTTGTTGGACGGGCCGTCCACGGTTTTTTGCGTGGCGGTGGCGGCGTGCACGGTGGTCATCAGGCCGCGCTTGATGCCCCATTTGTCATTCAACACCTTGGCGACGGGGGCCAGGCAGTTGGTGGTGCAGCTGGCGTTGGAGATGATGGCCTGGCCGGCGTAGCTCTTGTCATTGACGCCAAACACAAACATCGGGGTATCGTCTTTGGACGGGGCCGAGAAAATAACTTTCTTGGCGCCAGCCGCCAGGTGTTTTTCGCCCGAGGCCTTGTCCAGGAACAGGCCGGTGGCCTCGATCACGATGTCGGCGCCGACGTCGGACCACTTCAGGTTGGCGGGGTCGCGCTCTTGCGTCAGGCGGATTTTTTTGCCGTTGATGAGCAGGGTGTTGCCCTCGACCGAAACTTCGCCCTTGAAACGGCCGTGCACCGAGTCGTACTGCAGCATGTAGGCCAGGTAGTCGGGCTCCAGCAGGTCGTTGATCGCCACGATTTCGATGTCATGGAAGTTCTGCACGGCGGCGCGCAGCACGTTGCGCCCGATGCGGCCGAAGCCGTTGATACCAATCTTGATCGTCATAATTTTCTCCAATGGTTAAAACTTCAAACCTGAGCTGATTACTTGCGCAACACCTGTTCCACCGTGTCCGCCACATTCTCGGGCGTGAAGCCAAAGAGTTCGAACAAGACCGGCGCCGGCGCCGACTCGCCATAGCTGTCGATGCCGACCACGGCGGCGCAGCCGTATTTCCACCAGCCTGCGCTGACGCCCATCTCGACCGCGATGCGCGGCACACCGGCCGGCAGCACGCTGCTCTTGTAGGCAGCACTTTGTTGGTCGAATGTGGTGGTGCTTGGCATCGAGACCACGCGCACGGCAATCTTGCGGCTGGCCAGCAGCTCCTGCGCCTTCAGCGCCAGTTGCACTTCAGAGCCCGTGGCGATGATGACCGCCTGGGTCTTCTTTTTCATCCCCACTTCGCTCGGCTCGGCCAGCACGTAAGCGCCCTTGCTGATGTCACCCAGACCGCTCTTGGGCGCGTAGTTGATGTTCTGGCGCGAGAGCAGCAGCGCGGTCGGCTTGTTCTTGTTCTGCAGCGCCACGGCCCAGGCCACGGCGGTCTCGGCCGTGTCACCCGGACGCCAGACGTCCAGGTTCGGAATCAGACGCAGCGAGGCCGCGTGTTCGATCGACTGGTGGGTCGGGCCGTCTTCACCCAGGCCGATCGAGTCGTGCGTGAACACATGCACCACGCGCAGCTTCATCAGCGCCGCCATGCGGATGGCGTTGCGGCTGTAATCGCTGAAGGTCAGGAAGGTGCCGCCGTACGGGATGTAGCCGCCGTGCAGCGCCATGCCGTTCATGATGGCGGCCATGCCGAACTCGCGCACGCCGTAGTTGATGTGCCGGCCGCCGTTGCCCGCGCCGGTGATCGAATCAAAGCGCAAATTCGGCGTGCTCTTGGTGTTGGTCAGGTTGGAGCCGGTCAGGTCGGCGGAGCCGCCCAACAGTTCCGGCAAGGCGGCGGTGAAGGCTTCCAGTGCCAGTTGCGAGGCCTTGCGCGAAGCCACGGTGTCGGCCTTGGTGTGCGCCGCCACGGCGGTGTCCACGGCGATCTGGTTGAAGTTTTTCGGCAGCTCGCCTTTCATGCGCCGCACCAGCTCTTTGGCCAGCTCCGGGTAGGCGGTTTTGTAGGCGGCAAACTGCTCGTTCCAGGCGGCTTCAGCCGCGGCACCGGCGGCCTTGGCGTCCCAGGCGGCGTACACCGCTTGCGGGATGACGAACGGCTTGGCGGGCCAGCCCAGCGCGGCGCGGGTGAGCGCAATTTCTTCGGCCCCCAAGGGTTCGCCATGCGCCTTGGCGGTGTCAACGCGGTTCGGGCTGCCTTGACCAATATGGGTTTTGCAGATGATCAGCGTCGGCTTGTCCGCCGACGTCTTGGCGTCGGCAATCGTGCTGGCCACCAGCGCTGCGTCGTGGCCGTCAATCGGGCCGAGCACGTTCCAGCCATAGGCCGCAAAACGCAGCGCCGTGTTGTCGATAAACCAGGGCGCCACCTGGCCGTCAATCGAGATGCCGTTGTCGTCGTACAGCGCAATCAGCTTGCCCAGCTTCCAGGCGCCCGCCAGGGCGGCCGCTTCGTGGCTGATGCCCTCCATCATGCAGCCGTCGCCCATGAAGGCAAAGGTGTGGTGGTTGATGATCTCGTGCACCACGTCACCGTCGGTGCGGTTGAACTCGGTGGCTAGCAGTTTTTCCGCCAACGCCATGCCGACCGCATTGGTCAGGCCCTGGCCGAGCGGGCCGGTGGTGGTTTCCACGCCGGGCGTCACGTTCACTTCGGGATGGCCTGGTGTTTTGCTGTGCAACTGGCGGAATTTCTTCAGCTCCGCCATCGGCAGCTTGTAGCCGGTCAGGTGCAGCACGGCGTACAGCAGCATCGAGCCGTGGCCGTTGCTGAGGACGAAACGGTCGCGGTCCATCCAGTGCGGGTTGGCCGGGTTGTGCTTGAGGTGCTGGCTCCACAGCGCCACCGCCATGTCGGCCATGCCCATCGGCGCGCCGGGGTGGCCTGAGTTGGCGGCCTGGACCGCATCCATCGCCAGCGCGCGAATCGCGTTGGCCATGTCGGCGCGGCTTGCGCTGCTCACGCTGGTTTGTTCTGCTTGTGCTGTATCAGCCATGGGTGCCAACTCCGGGATAGTTCTGGGGGGTGAAAGGGGGGGAACCCGGCATTTTACCGGGCGCAGCCAAACGCCGGATTTATTCGCTGGGCTGGCCAAGGGCCGGCCCGCCATGCGTATAGTCGCAGCATGCCGAAATTGCACCTGAGCGCCACTGGGAACACTGGCGCATGAAACTGACGCCAAGCGCGAC
>DAITMI010000063.1:3543-15629 GCA_036835225.1 Rhodoferax sp.
CGCGACCCCGATCAGCGCCATGATTTTGGCCGCCGGGCGCGGCGAGCGTATGCGGCCGTTGACCGATCGCACGCCCAAGCCGCTGCTGCCGGTGCGCGGCAAGCCGCTGCTGCAGTGGTCGCTGGAAGCGCTGGCACGCGGTGGCTTTAACCGCGTGGTGCTGAACACGGCCTGGCTGGGGGCCCAGATTTCCGAGCAATTCAAGAGTGTTTTCGTGCCGCAG
The DNA here is from genome assembly GCA_036835225.1 of Rhodoferax sp. Lineage (GTDB taxonomy): Bacteria > Pseudomonadota > Gammaproteobacteria > Burkholderiales > Burkholderiaceae_C > Rhodoferax. The sequence goes on from DAITMI010000063.1 coordinate 3,767, forward strand.
CCCGCGTCCACTATGCGTGACCAGCTATTTAATCAGGAGCATGTGCAGATTGCTTACTCGCACGAGGGGCAAGACTTTGGCGCGGCCCTGGAAACCGCCGGTGGCATCGTGCGGGCCTTGCCCTTGCTGTGTCCCGACGACGCCAGCGGGCCCAGCGCGGAGGTGTTCTGGGTGCTGGCCGGTGACGTGTTTGCCCCCGATTTTGTGTTCCGGCAAGCCGCCGTGGCGCGTTTTGCGGCCAGTGGCAAACTGGCCCATCTCTGGCTGGTGCCCAACCCGGCGCACAACCGGCGCGGCGACTTTGGCTTGTCCGTGAATCCAGACGAAGACGACGGCATCGGCCTGGCGCTGAACGTGCCCAGCGATGACGCGCAAGCACGCTACACCTATTCCACCATTGGCCTGTACCGGCGCCAACTGTTCGCGCCACCCTGGTGTGACATCGCGGCGGGCAACCCGCAGGGCATTCACGCCGCACTCGCGCCGCTGTTGCGCGCCGCCATCGACAATGGCCTGGTCAGTGCGGAACTGTACCGCGGGGCCTGGACGGACGTGGGCACACCGCAGCGGCTGGAGCAACTCAATCAATAAGTGGCTGTCATGCCGGACCTGATCGGGCATCCTTGGATTGCGGGTCGAGCCCGCAATGACTGCCTTGGTCAGCTGCAAGGGCAGGGATCGTGTTTGTGCATTACAGAACTGTCAACAATTGGAGCCAAGTCATGAATCTCGCAAGCACTGCACCTTTGTACGCCGAACGCCGCGCCCGCCTAGCCGCCCAGCTCGGGCCCAAAGGCATCGCCATCCTGCCGACTGCGCCGGAGCAGCAGCGCAACCGCGATGGCGATTTTTTGTACCGGCACGACAGCTATTTTTATTACCTGAGCGGCTTCACCGAACCCAAAGCCTGGCTGGTGCTCACCGGCGACGGCAAAACCACGCTGTTTTGCCAGCCGAAGGACCTGGAGCGTGAAATCTGGGATGGCTACCGGCTGGGGCCAGACGCCGCCCCCGCCCAGCTGGGCGTCGATGCCGCGTTTTCGGTGGCCGACTTGGACGCCCAGCTGCCAGGGCTGCTGGACGGTCGCGACGCGGTTTGGTACCCGTTTGCCACCCACAAGGGGCTGGAGAGCCGCATGGACGGCTGGCTGGGCAGCGTGCGGGCCCGGGTGCGTTACGGCACCCTGTGCCCGGAACAGCTGCGCGACCTGTGCGGTCCGCTGGACGAGATGCGCCTGATCAAAGACGTGCATGAGCAGGGCATCATGCGGCGCGCCGCGCAGATCAGTGCCGGTGCCCATATCCGCGCCATGCAGCTCAGCGCCCGCATGCTGCGCGACGGCAACGAAGTGCGTGAATACCACCTGGACGCCGAGCTGCTGCACGAGTTTCGCCGCCATGGCTCGCAGCACCCGGCCTATGGTTCCATCGTGGCGGCCGGTGCCAATGCCTGCGTGCTGCACTACCGTGCCGACACGGCGCCGGTGCGCGATGGCGAGCTGGTGCTGATCGACGCCGGTTGCGAGCTGGACGGTTACGCCTCCGACATCACCCGCACCTTCCCGGCCAATGGCAAGTTCAGCGGGCCGCAGCGCGCGCTGTACGAGCTGGTGCTGGCTAGCCAAGAGGCGGCCGTGGCGGCCACCCGCGCCGGCGCCCGCTTTACCGACCCGCACGAGGCCACCGTCAAGGTGCTGGCGCAGGGCCTGCTGGACCTCGGCCTGCTGGACAAGAACAAGGTCGGCACGCTGCAGGACGTGATCGAGAAGCGCGCCTACTTCCAGTTCTACATGCACCGCACCGGCCACTGGCTGGGCATGGATGTGCACGACTGCGGCAGTTACGTCGAGCCGTCAGAGGTCGGCCGGGTCAGTGAACGCAAGGACCCGCTCAGCGGTGACGTCATCCGCGACCGCCCCAGCCGCATCCTGAAAGCCGGCATGGTGCTGACGATCGAGCCCGGCCTGTATGTGCGGCCGGCGGACGGGGTGCCGGCGCAGTTCCACAACATCGGCATTCGCATTGAAGACGACGCCATCGTGCTCGAGGCCGGCTGTGAACTGATCAGCCGGGGCGTGCCGGTGGAGGTGGATGCGATTGAGGCCTTGATGCGCGGGTGAGTGGCGTCAGCCGGCCAGGACCAGTCGCGCACCCGGCCCGCAGGGACGGAACAGGAGGCCGAGTCACGCCGCTGGCAAGACGATGTCGAGCTGTGCGCCGCCCGAAGCAGCGCGCGACAGCGTTAACATGCCTTGATGGCTGGCGACCAGATCGCGGACCACCGCCAAACCGATGCCATGGCCGGGCACCCGCTCGTCCAGCCGCACCCGTCGCGCCAGCCCGGCCTGTGGCGCGGCAAAGCCCGGACCATCGTCCGCGACACGGATGTACAAGCGCTGGGCGTCAGACCAGATCCGCACCGACACCTGGTGTTGCGCCCACTTGGCCGCGTTGTCAAGCACATTGCCCAGCATCTCGAAGGCATCCCCTTCGTCAATGCGCCAGGTCAACGCCGGTGGGCAATCCAGCGTAAAAATCAGCTTCTTGTCGGCATAGACCTTGGCCAGCGTGTCGCGAATCCGATGCAAGATGGGTGCCAGTGCCAGCGGCGGCGCGAAGCGCGCGGCACCACTGGCGCCAGCCCGGCCCAGCTGGTGTTTGACGATGTCATCCATGCGCGTCACTTGTTGCGCCACCATGGTCGGCAGTTCGACGGGCTCATGGAGCGCGGTGCGCAATACCGCGAGCGGCGTTTTGAGGCTGTGGGCCAGGTCATCGAGCGCATCTTTGTAGCGTGTTTGCCGCGCCCGTTCCTGGTCAATCAGCAGATTGAGGTTGTGGGTCAGTCCGGCCAGTTCGCGCGGGTAATGGCCTTCGACCTTGGCCTGCTCGCCCTTCTCGATGTGCTGGATTTCCCGCGCCATCCGTCCCAAGGGCGCCAGACCCCAGCGCAGCAACAGGGTCTGGGTGAGCAGCAGCAGCAGCCCGGTGCCCCCCAGCCAACGCCACAAGGTGCGCGCAAAGGCCCGCAATTCACGATCAAACTCGGACTGGTCTTCCAGTACCGAAAAAACCAGCGGCGCCACCCGGTCGTTGACGGCCCACTTGACCGCGTAGGTCGCGGCCAGAAAGGCGCGCCCGGTTTGGCGTTTGTCGCCGCGCTGCGCTGGCGCTGCGATGACGGTGTCAAAGTGCCACTGGCCCGCCGCCTGCCGGCGCTGAAACGGTGGATTGAGCCCGAGGGTGGACGCCGACTGCCACTCTTCATTTTTGTCCACATTGGCAATGTTGGCGTACAGCCCGGAGGCCGGCAAGGCGAGGCGCGGCTCGGCCAGCGTCGGCGGCATGACCAGCGAACCCGTGGCATTGAGCTCGGCACCGGCCATCAGCAGGTAAATAGTGGTCTGCAGTCGGGCAAAGCGGGCCGCACGCAGGCTGTCCGCGTAAGCCTGCTGCACCGCCCAGCCCGCCCCCGCCAGGAAGGCGAGCAACACCAGGGCAGCACCCCAAACCAGACGCGCGCGAATGGACAGCGGTGTCTTCACTGCAGGACGAAGCGGTAACCGCGTCCGCGTAGCGTTTCAATCGGTGCGAGGGTGCCCGCAGGATCGAGTTTGCGCCGCAGCCTACCCACCAGAACCTCCAGCACATTGCTGTCACGGTCCTCCTCGTGCGGGTACAGGTAGTCAGACAGCTCTTGCTTGCTCACCACCCTGGCGCGTTCGCGCACCAGATATTCCAGCACCCGGTACTCAAAGGTAGTCAGCTCCAGCACCACCTCATTGAGCCGGGCGGTCTGGGCAGAAAAGTCGAGGCTCAGCGCGCCCAGCGTGAGCACATCCGAGCTGGCCTTGAGGGCGCGTCGCAGCAGCGCCTTGACGCGCGCCGCCAGCTCGGGGTACTCAAACGGCTTGACCAAGTAATCGTCGGCGCCAGTTTCCAGGCCCTGCACTTTGTCCTGCCAACTGCCGCGTGCGGTCAAGATCAAAATCGGCAGCGTTCGGCCCTCGGCGCGCAGGGTCTGCACCACCGTCAAGCCGCTCACCTTGGGCAGCCCCAAGTCCACGATGGCAAGATCGAAAGGGTACTCGCGGGCCTGAAACAAGCCATCCGCACCGTCGGCGGCCATATCGACACGGTAGCCATCGGCTTCGAGTTGGCGCTTCAAGCCCAGTCGCAACACCGCATCATCCTCAATCAACAGCAAGCGCATCGAGCCCCCAGCCTGCGCATCGGCTACAGCGTGCGCCCACTGGCGGCGTCGATCAGGATCACTTTGACTTCACCTTGGGGGGTGAGCACTTTCACACGCCAGACCGGGCGAGCTTCGCGCTCGGTCTTCTCTACGGCCAGGACGCGCCCGCCGCTGACTTGCTGCGCCACGGTCGCGGCCTCATCGCGGCTGACGTCCGCCCAGGCCGGCAGGGCCAGCGCCATCAGGAGGGCGCTGATCAGGGGCAGAAGCAATTTCATGGCGTGATGTGGTCTTGGGCAGCGGGTTGCGGCAATGGTACTCTCGCCATCCCCTCGCTGGTTATTGCTCAATCGGATCGACCGTCACGCGCACCGGCAGGCGGTTGCCCGGGTTGCTGCGCATGAACGTGGTGTAGTGCTGACCGCGGTAGTCATAGGCCACGCTATACCCGGTGATACGCGTTTGCGTGTCATACACGGTGCGGCAGCGCTTGACTTCCCTTTGCGCGCTTTCGTACCGTCCGTTGTCGTATTGCCCACTCTGGTACTGGCCACGTTGATCGCGGTTGTCGAGGCGGTCACCGGCGATCGCGCCCAACACCACGCCCAGCGCGGTCGCCGCGTCTTTGCCACTGCCCCCGCCGACCTGATGCCCCAGGACACCGCCGGCCAGGCCGCCCACAATGGCGCCCCCATAGCGGCGATCCTGGGGCTCGTCGCTGACGCGGCTGGTGCGTTCATTGATCCATTGGCTGCTGCATTCGTTGCGCGGAACATTGATGTTTTCGTAGCGTGGCTCGGCGCTGCGAACCCGCGCATGGTCGGTGTAGGTCTCGGCGTGGGCGCCGAGCAAGCCGGCGGTGAACAAACTGGCGATGACAAGACGTTTCATGAAAAGCTCCTTGGGTTGGTATGGAACGCAGTTTGCACGTGCCTATGTGAACCCAGGCTGAACAGAAGCGAGAAAGTTGCCCGCGTCAGCGAGCCATCCAATTTCTCAGTAAAAGACAACTCTCAAGAGCGGCAAGAGTGACGTCATCGCGCGAGTTGACCCAATTTGACAGGCGTACTTGAGGGCAAGCCGGTTGAGATGATGAAGGGTCGGACCCGACCACGCGCCGACGGTCAAACGCGCTGTGCCGAGTCCCCGCTGAAAACACGGGGCATAGGGATCAAGACCAGGCTGGTTTTGGCTGTGCTGGCGCTGCTGCTGGGGTCAACCGTCAACGCTTATAAATCAGCACCAAGAGCAGGAGAACGACAATACCCATGCCGATTTTCATGAGGATGTGGCTGGTCGATGGCTCTATTGGTTTCAGGTCATAGTCTCGCGCCATCAGAACCGAAGGCACTGTTGTTTCGTTATCCATGTCGAAATCTCCCAAGTTACCGTTACACGTTTTGACTTATTCAGATAGTCTTATTTGCCCGGCACTACCGTCACGCTTTCGCGCAGGATGCCGCCCCCTTCGACACTGCCCTCGACGCTGCCCTCGCCGCGCATGCGAGCCTCGCAAGCGGTGCGGTCGTCACCTTTGAGTGCATCACAGCGTCGCAGCGCATTTTGCTGATACTGGTCAGGGGCATCGTTCAGGCCGCCGCGCCTGGCATCGGCCAAGGCATGTCGTGCTTCCAGACGGCACGTAGCGAGCGGCTGGTTTGATTTTCCGCTGTTGCAAACCGCCATATCCTGTCGGTAGCGCGCCTGCGCTTCGGCTAAGGAACCGGCGTTCGCCGCCAGCGCGGTGGTGGACCAAAGCAAGGTGGCTGCTGTGGCAAGAGCGAAGCTGCGAATCAACAATAGGAAGATGGTCATGCTGGACTCCTGTGTATGACTGCTTAACGAATACAACCGGCCGAAATGGGCGGCGGGGTGTTCATGCAGGGCTGGAGAGTGAAGCTGCTGGCGAGAAAGCCCGCAGAGTGAGGCTACAGCCTAAGGCAAGAATTCTTCACGGCCTGTGAGGAAAATCAATCTGGCGTCAGTTCATATGACGCTGTTGAATAAATCGATAGTTCCTCAAAAAAGTGGGGATCTGGCATGACTCACCGCGATTTAACCTGCAGAGAAACCTGGTTTCTGTCGCTTGCAGAGCAGAAAAAGCGGGCTGTGCAACGGGCCGCCTTAGCCTGACACTGGACCGTGGAAATCCAGACTAAGGCAAATGTGCCAGGAGATCGCGCGCGGATTCCTGGACAATACTTTTCATGGAAACGTATTCCGCAGCTAACGATTCATGCGAAACGGTTGTCTCCTGGGCGCCTTCCCATGCGACCGAACCGTCGTTGCTGTCCCAGATTTGAAGGAACAGCCGAATGGTGCTGGTCTTGGTTTCCAGCACGCGCAGCCCCAGAAACCCAAATCGATCTTTGGATTCCTGCCGGAACGCACCAAGTTTAAGTTGCGCCAGATAACGCGTTCCGGTTACTCGGGCCACTTTCTGGAGAGCCTCTCGGTCGAATATACCGGCTAGGCGGTAGTCTTCGAACATTTGCCTGTATTCGCGCGTCAGCCCCATACGATTTACCGCACTGAGTGTTTGCGGGAGGGGCACAATATGCAGGTCCGGGCGGAGATTTAGTAAAACTTCGTTAAAGGCGAGTGCCAAGGCTTGCTTATCCTCTTCCTGCCCAGTTACCGAAGACGGCGTAATAAAGGCGAGCCCCCCCTTTCGGAGATCCTCGGAGCGCAGATTGATCGCTAGCACCTGCGTCGTCGGTACGCTTTGCTGGGTTTTTGTTTCGAATTTCTGACTGGCACAACCGGTTAGCAGCAGCGCAAGGCCAATGCCTACCAAGACCGACAATCGTAGGAAAATCGCCGGCGTCTGCGGTAACGACGAGTTTTTCATTTGATATCAGCGCGGCGTTACAGTGCCCGAGCTTGCCGCACGGCTGTCGCCCCGAAGGTTGCCTGTCCATTGGCACGAAAATCGGTTGCAGCGAAAACGATGAATAGGAACAAACAGGTTCCAAAAATGATCGATTGGTCGTCTGTGGGTTCGGATTAAATTCCCACCGCACAGCGCACAAAGGTGACGACTGTTGACGTTGAGGTAATCTGCTGGTTCTGCACGGGAAGGTGAACGTTGCATGTCAGGGGCCTTTCGATGATGTCACTTCGTCTCATAAACCCAAGAGTCCACGATAGGACGTACTGCGCAAGCGCAGAGGGGCCGTGATCTTCGCCATGACGGCGATAGAGCGGGTGTCCCAATCTCCGATCACCACGTTTGATGCCATACCAAGCTCAACGGCAGCGGTTCTGGCACCCTGGCGATTCGATTTCAGTTCTGATTTGATGTTCTTGAAGTTCAACATGGGGTTGTAGAGGTATGCGTCAGATTTCTGACCAATGGGTTGCGTAATCGAGTGTCCCCAGATGCTGCGACAAAAACTATGTCGCCAATCAACTTGGCCCCATTGAGTCAGTTTTGAAACCGCCAGTCGGCTCGATAGCGCACATTCAAGGCAGCTTCTGCACAACTTATGGCGCAGCCGGGAGATGTAAGGGGTTTTTAGAAGCGGCCATTTGGCAAAAACTACCGTAGTGCAGAGGTCATTGATGACAGTAGAAAAAAACCCTCGTGAATTTCCTTGGGCTGCGCTTCGATCAGATAAAGCTGTCAAGCAGCAATTCGGCCGCTGGGCTGATGTCGTAGCCAAAACGCTGCGCTCCGAAAATCTCGGAGCGTATCAGCGGCCGCACCGTGCAGGATCTTGCGCAACGTCCGCGGCGCATCCGAAATCGGGCGCAGCAGCTCGGGTTGCACAATGCCCTACAACACCAGAGAACCAACAGCGATCAGCAGCGCGACCAGCACCAGCGTCGTCACAAAGCGAGCAGCCATAAAGCCCATCATGGTCTCTGCGAAGCAATGCAAAGCGAACACGCGACCATGCGATACCTTGCATAGGTCCAAGTGCTCTCCCAGCGTCGCCAATTCCATCGGCGATGTATCTGCGGCGTCGCCAAACGATGCGGTACTCCAGGATGGGGTGACGATGTCATTGGTGTTCATGAAAACCTCCACGCGTACAGCGTGAAAGCCGAACAGAAGCTAGTGGGCTATACGGTACGCCGTTATTCTTTATCAATGGAAAACTTTTTAAGGTTTTTTGACGGCATCCTTGAGGGCATCTTTGGCATCCTTAACGACTTCTTTGACATCCCCAAGCGCTTTCTCCGTCTTGCCTTCGACCTGTTTTTTCAAGCCCTTCGCCTCTTGCTCTTTGTTTCCGACCAATTTGCCGGCTTCCTCTTGGACCTTGCCGGCGAGATCTTTGATCTCGCCCTTGACTTGGTTTTTATTGACCATGGTGACTCCTTGCGTTAATGGGGCCAATCGGCCCCAAAAGTAGGGCCCCCAGCTATGCATTAGATCTTGAGATTTGAGATTCCAAATTGAGAGAACGCAAAGACGAGCAATCTCGTGGCAAATACTCGTGGCAGTTCAAGCGGGAGGTGGAGGCGGACTATTCCAGGGTCGTTGCAAGCGTTGGCCCTGAATAACGCGAATCAGAATCACCACGACCGCGAAGACCAAGAGAATATGAATGAGTCCGCCCATGGTGTACGAGGTGAGCAACCCCAGAAGCCAGAGGACAAGCAGGACGACTGCAATGGTTTCGAGCATTTTTCTTCTCCTTGGCCATACGTTGGCGATTGGTAAATCTAACGGCCCATTGCCGTCTAACACGGCGACAAAGCCCAACGCACCGGCCTCCAGGTCCACCCACTCGACTTCTATCTCTCTTGAACACGTCATGTCATTGAATGTGTCCGCGGAAAACGGGGGACTTGAGAATGCTTGACATATTGGCTTGCCAACTGAAATTCTTCCCATTACTATATTTTTTGGGTAGTTGGACCCATCTTCACCTAATCAAGCGCAAACACACATCACTCTATCTGGAGGTTCACCATGATCATTCGTACCACTCTTGCCGCCGCCGTTGCTGCCGTCGCTCTGCTCAGCGCATCTGGCTGCGCGGTCACTCGCGGCCAGGAAACCGTTGGCGCCTACATCGACGACACCGCGATTACCACCGCCGTCAAAGCGCGCTTCGTTGACAACAAGGCAGTCGACGCGACCAGCATCCGGGTCGAAACGCTCAATGGCACCGTCATGCTCTCGGGCTTTGCCAAGAGCACCACAGAGAGAAACACTGCAGAGAGCATCGCGCGGGGCGTGAGTGGCGTGAAGGCAGTCAAGAACGAGATCGCCGTGCGTCCTTGAACGTTCGCACACGCGCGTGCTGGTGATTCTTCAATGCAACACTGAAGAGACTCCTGTGAAATGGGACCAAATCTCATTCGCGGTTCCAGCCGTCAGCCCATTCCCCAGTCACCCTTTAAGGAGATAGTTTATGAAAACCATGAATACATTCGGATCAGTTCTTGGCATGGCCGCCGTACTCATGCTCGGCGCCTGCGCAGACATGAATAGGCCCCTCAATACGTCCGGCACGGGGACAGCCTACCCGCAATCTGGCGCTTATGCAGGCTATGGTGTTGTGCAGTCCATTGAGCTTGTCAGACAGGACACCGCCGGTATCGCTGGCAGCGGCATCGGCGCCGGTACTATCGCCGGCGCGGTGGTGGGCGGCATTGTCGGCAGCCAGGTGGGCTCGGGCCAGGGCAAGACAGCGGCCACCGTCATCGGTGCTGCCGGTGGCGCTTATGCGGGACACGAGCTGGAAAAGCGTAGCCAACAGCAAACCGACGCCTACAAATTCACGATCCGCATGAACGATGGGTCCTATCAAACCGTGACGCAAACCACAAGCGGCGACATCCGCGTGGGGGACCGCGTCAAGATCGAAAATGGAATCGCGCAGCGGTATTGATCTTGTCTGCAGCGGTTGAGCCAAGGGTGGAGAAGTCGCTGGGCCCGCATCCTGAGTCTCGTGCCTTAACGTGCGCGACTCGGGCTAGAGTGAAGAATCCATAAACGACAGACAACATCGACGAAGCGCTCGGTCATCAAGGTCAGTCGCGGCCTTGCGTACGGACCCGAAATGCGCAATGCGCAGTCGCGCGTCCGTCGCTGGGACGTCTTGGCTCGGAAGCAGGCCTAGCGCGGCATCGCAAAGCGTTCAGTTCTTGCCAAACTTGGCTTTGGCGGCGGCGATGCAACTGGCCTTGGCATCGCCCGCCAGGGCGTCGCACTTCTCCACGGCAACTTTGTAGTCGGCGTCGCGCTTGTCTTCGGCGGCGTCCTTCTTGGCCTCGCCGATCTGCTTGCCCATCTTGGCGTCGGCCAACGCCTTGGTCTCGATGGCCTTGGCCTCTTTCACGCAGACGTCCTTGTCGTTGCCGGACTTGTCGTCGCACTTTTCCTTGGCGACCGCATAGGCTGACTTGGCCTTGACCTCCATCAGCTTGGTCTGGTCCTTGGCCTTGCCGGTGTAGCTGTATTCCAGTTCGGCGCGTGCGACCTTCTCCTTGGCCTTGGCTTCCTCAACACAGATGTCCTTGGCATTGGCGGCCAGCGGGGCGCACGCCGCCTTGTCGGCCTTGTAGTCCGCGCTGATGCGGGTCTTGCCGGACTTGTAGTCGTCCTTGCTCATGGTTGCGGCCTGCGCCACAGGCAGCACCAATATGGCGGCAACAATGAGTGAAACCTTGAGGTTGAAATACTTGTTCATGAGAGTCCTTTTTGATTGTCAGTGATAAAGTAGGTGAGGCTTTCGTCTCACCCATGCCTGAGTGCCGGGACAATCTGATCTCTCCCCGAAATGCAGAGCCTTTAGCCTAGCAGACACGGCGTGCAAGCGTTGATTAACGCTGTGGCACCTGCCCCGCGGCCGACAGCCGCAATTACGGTCCCGGTTACTTCTTTTGAGGATTGTTTTTTTCCGCGTATTTCTTACTGGCTTCCATTTCCTGTTCTGTGGCTTGGACCGTATGGCCTCGGGCTATCAGGGCGTGTTGTGCTGCAGTCTTTTCGTCGCCGGATTCGTGCTGCCTGGCGGCTTCCTTGTGATGCTTAGATGCCTGTTCATGGTGCTCTGCCGCCTTTTGATGAAGTTGCTGCGGAGTTTTCGCTTGCGTTGCTTCCTGATCCTTCATTGGTGCTTGTGCCATTTGTTTCTCCTGGAAAAAATTGAATGAATCCCGATACCTATGAGTCAATAAATGAGTCACTATTCATAATAGAAATGGTTCAATAATTCGTCTTTGCGTTTTCTCAAAAAGGAACTTTTTTGTATGATTTTTTGCGGCCAGGACAGCCAGCCAGGTTAATCCCTTCGACTTTCACATCACGACGTCGAGCTGGCAGTGCTTGGCCGTGTAAAGTACCCGGAGAAACTCGCCATTCTTGATGGCGAGACCCTTGATGTCCTGCACAAAGCCTTTCATAAGAAATGACCTAAACGCGCACGTCGTCCGCGTACGGTTTTGTCCCGTAGTAATCATGGATGCTCTTCGCCCACGACGGGTCTGCCATATTGGGCCAACTGTCCTGGTCGAATCCTGGGGCGCTTTCCAAGCGGTCCTTCTCGACGTTGAGTGTGAAACGTTTGTTCTGCGTATCAAGCGTCAGCGCGCTCCACGGTACCGCGAAAAGCTTCACGCCCATGCCGAGGAAACCGCCAAAGGACAACACGGCATAGCTCACTCTGCCACTCCGCACATCGAGCATGATTTCCTTGATGTCACCAA